>JANNAY010000394.1:0-8900 GCA_031384945.1 Deltaproteobacteria bacterium | reverse complement strand
TGCCGATGACGCCGCGCAACGTCGACGGCGGCACGAGCCCGCGGCGCGCGCCGAGGGCCTTGAGCTCGTCGTCGACGACGTCGGCGCCCGGGTTGAGCCACGGCACGAGGTCGCCCAACGGCACGACGCCCTTCTGGTTGCGGGCGACGCCGTCTTTGCCGAGGTAGACGCCGACGACGACGACGCCGTGGTCCTGGCCGAGGGCCAACAAGTCTTCGAAGCGCCACGGCACCGTGCGCGCGGCGAGGGCGGCGTTGTCGGCGGCGTCGACGTAGATGTGCGTGTAGAACTCGGCGCCGTCGGCGGTCAGCAGGTCGCGGTAGAGGTCTTCGACGCCCGGAATGACGAGGTGCTGGCACAAGAACATGCCCAGAAAGCGCGGCACGTCGAGGGCGACGGTGTTGGGTCCGCCGACTTGCAAGACGATGTCTTTGGCGTCGGCGTCGTCGACCTCGACGTAGACGTGGCAGTCGGGGTTCATCGCCCGCAGCGCTGCCAGCGACGAGACGGTGACGGCGTCGGCCTCGTGTCCGAGGTGGCGGTGCGAGAGCAAGATCGCGCGCTTCGCGTGAGCGGCCGATACGCGGTGCAGGTCGTCGGGGTCGGCTTCGTCGCCTTGGCGGTAGACGACCCAACGCATGATCGGCTCGACGAGAAAGTCAGGCGGCTCGTCGTGGCGCGAGAGCAAAGCCACGCGCGGAAATGTGCGCGGCCCCGACGTCAAGAAGTCGGGGCGCACGTAGCGCAACCAGGTGAGCAAGCGTTCGGGCGACGGAATCTGCCGGTTCTTGGCGTAGATGCGCACGAACTCGCGAATCAAGTCTTCGCCTTCATGCACGCTGCCGACGACGAGGGTGTGACCGCGGTAGGTGAGGTCGCGGCGCCGCTCGGCCTTGACCACCTGCTCGACGACGTTGGCGCCGACGCCGATGACGAACGAGATCAAGAACACGCCGGTGACCGTCAGACACAGCGAGAGCACGAACACGAGCGGGTGCACCGACAACGAAGTGACGAGGTTGTCGGCGCTCTCGAGCTGGCGAAACGACCACCAGAGTCGCTCGGTGAACTGCATCTTCGCCGTCGTCGGATCGATGTCGATGGCGAGCTGCGACAAGATGACGGCGCTGACGAAGCTCAACACCAGCACGGCGCCGGTGATGAGGCCGAGGGTCTGCAGCTGCTCGCGCCGCGTCAGAATTGCGTAGATGTCTTTCGCCAGGTCTTTGGCGAAGCGCACCAGCATCAACAGCCGCGTGAGCCGCAGCAGCGCCAACCAGTGCAGCTTCTCGCCGTCGACGAGGCCGTCGAGGGGCAAGAACGAGACAAAGGCGAGGGCGTCGGCGACGCCAAAGGCGACGGCGAGGGGCGGCGCGTCTTTCTTGCCGCGGCGCCACATGGCGAGCCGCGCGAAGAGCTCAGCGCCGAACGCGATCAGAAAGATCGGACGCAGCGCCAGCTCGATGGGGCCGAGCGGCAAGAGCGAGATGATGACGAGCGCAGCGAGAAAGATGCGGCTGAAGCGCGACTCGACGAAGTCGTAGAGCCGCTCGTGAAGCGGCCGGTTGTCGCTGGATCCTTGCTCGTTCTGCACCGCCGCCGAGCATGGGCGACGACGACGGCGGTCTCCAGATTTCAGCCTGGCTGTCTGGTGGCGTCACGACCGGGCGCGGCCCTTTTCGAGGGCGCGCACGAGGGCCTTCTGCAGCGCCTCGAGATCGAAGGGCTTGGGCAAGACGACGTCGTCGTCGACGGCGACGTCGCCGCGGCCGGTGATGATGACGGCGGGCAAGTTCTGCCGCCGCTTGCGCAGCCGCTGCAGCGTGGCCGGACCATCGAGGTCAGGCATGGTGACGTCGACGACGGCGACGTCGAAGGCGTCTTTGAAGTCGAGGGCTGCCTTGCCACTGCTGACGTCGGTGACGGTGTGGCCGAGGCGCTCGAGCAGACGGCGCGACGCGCGGCGCACGAGATCGTCGTCATCGATCAGCAAGATGCGCAGCTGCTCGGCGCTGTCGCGCACCGGCAACGGCACCCCCGGCTGCGACGTCGGCGCCTTCGGCCACGGCGTCGACGGCTCTTTCTTCGCCGCCGACGACGTCGTCGCACGTGGCAGCGTGACGGTGAAGCGCGCGCCGCGCCCCGGCTCAGACGCGACCTCGACGTGCCCACCATGGGCCTGCGCCAGACCAAAGACCGTCGATAAGCCGAGGCCGCGACCCTCTTTTTTCGTCGTGAAGAACGGATCGAACATGCGCGCCTGCACTTCGGCTGGGATGCCGTGGCCGTCGTCCTCGACGACGACGACGACGCTGTCGCCTTTGACGACGACGCTGGCGGCGACCTTGCCTTTGGCGCCGCCGTCGTCGCGGGCAGCGGCTTCGGCGGCGTTTTGCACGAGGTTCAACACGATCTGCTGCAGCTGCGCGCGGTCGCCGTTGACGACGGCGCGCTGCCCCGCAGGTAGAGTCGTCGACGCCGACAACGTCACGCCGTGCGCGGCGGGCACCAACAAGCGCACGGTGTCGTCGACGACGGCGCCGACATCGACGTCGACGAGGCCCTTGGCGCGGGCGCCGGCGGTCGACATCAGCTGCTCGACCAGCTCGCGGGCGCGGGCGATGGCGTCGCCGGCGTGGGCGAGCACTTTGTCGTCGGCGTTGGAGCCTTCGCGGGCGAGGTCGACGTCGGCTTTGACGACGGCCAACAGGTTGTTGAAGTCGTGGGCCACGCCGCCGGCGAGCAAGCCCAGCGACTCGAGGCGGGTGCGCTGTTCTTCTTCTTGCGCCCGGCGCGTCAGCTCGGTGATGTCGTGCGAGAGCGCAGCCACGCGAACGACGCGGCCATCGTCGTCGACGACGGGCACCAGCTGCGTGTTGATGATGCGCGATCCGTTCGGGGTCTCGACAGGCGATGCGTCGCGCCGCACCGGTTGCCGGGTGGCCACAGACTCCATCAGCAGCCCGCGAAACTCGGCGCCGAGCAGCTCGGTGACATCAGCGCCGTTGACGGTGGTGTCGTTGACGACCGAGAAGAACGTCTTGGCCGCCGGGTTCATCGACTCGAGCACGAAGCCCTTGTTCTTGTCGGCCACCCAGAACGACACGAGGTCGGTCGTCGCTGTGAACAGGCTCTGCAGCCGCCGCTCGCTCTCTTCGACCCGCGCCAGATCGCGCTCGCGGGCGGCGCGCAGGTCGGCCTCTTCGGTGCGGCGGCGCTCGCGCTCTTTGAGCTCATCGGGGATGAAGCGACCGACGACACGCCACAAGAGAATCAGCGCCACGGCGACGTTGAACAGCTTGGGGATGGGCATCATCCACGGCGACTCGAGGGGCAGGCCCCAGCTGCGCGGCAACACCTCGTAGCGCGAGCCCCACAGCACGCCGAAGTAGACCGACTCGACCAGCGACTTGAACGCGTCGAGCGCGAGCACGCTCAAGAGCGAGGCGACCAGCGGATCGCGCAGCCCTGACGTCGAGCGATGACGCAAGTAGAGCACAGTCAGCGAACCCCACAGGCACGCGAGCAGCGCGTAAGTGAAGACCGTGATCATGCGCTCCATGTCAGCCTCTGCCGCCGGTGTGTGTCACGCGGGCTTCTTTCGCAGACCCTTGAGAATCTCGATCGCCATCGGCAAAACGCTCACAAAAATGATGCCGAGCACGACCAGCTCGAAGTTCTTTTTAATGATCGGAATATTGCCGAAGAAGAAGCCGGCGCCAGCGCAGATGCTGACCCAGGCGACCGCGCCGACGACGTTGTAGGTGGCGAAGGTGGCGTAGCGCATCTTGCCGATGCCGGCGATGAACGGGGCAAAGGTTCTGACAATGGGCACGAAGCGGGCGAGCACAATCGTCTTCGAACCATGCTTGTCATAGAAGGCTTGGGTTTTGAGCAAATGCGCCTTCTTGATGAAGGGGATCTTCTCTTTCTCGAGAATACCGGGGCCGACGCGCGAGCCGATGGCGAAGTTGACGGCGTCGCCCAGCACCGCGGCCACGATCAGCAGCGGGATCAAGATCACGATCGAGAGGCCGGCTGCGGGGGCGTCAGACGACGACGCCGTCGCCGCCAACGCGCCGGCGGCGAACAAGAGCGAGTCGCCGGGCAAGATGGGCGTGACGACGAGGCCGGTCTCGCAGAACAAGACGATGAACAAGATCGCGTAGACCCAGACGCCGTAGTCGGCGACGAACTGGGCGAGGTAGGTGTCGAGGTGGCGAAACACGTCGACGAAGTGCAGAACGGCGTCCATCTGATCCCTCTAGCGTGTTTCTGTCTCGGCCGCCCCCGGTGTCGACGTCACACAAGGTCGAACCATTGGGCTGGTCGGGCGTAGAGGTCGTGCGCTGCCGTGGCTTGAGACCGCCGGCTGGGCGGGGCACAGTGCCCTCGTCACGCCCTGTAGGCGCATTGATTCCTGTGAGGACCTTCATGAACCGACGCGTTTCGCTCTTCTCTCTCGCGGCCGTTGCTGCCGCTGCTGCCCTCGGCGCCTGCGATTGCGGCGCGCCGCCTGATGGCCTGCCCGCCGGCAACATCTGCGGCACCGGCGCCGTCGACGGCGTCGACTACGCCGTCGCCGAAAAGGGCAACGAGGTCGTCATCACCGTGCACAAGAACGACGCCTTTGGCTGCGGCGCGCTGCACTCGCACGTCGTCTTGGCCACGCAGATCGGCTTCGAGTACGACCTCGACAGCGCTGGCGCCGGCCAGGTGAAGATCACCGTGCCCGCCGTCGGCCTCGACCCCGACGACAAAGACCTGCGCCTGAAATATCTGCCCGACGGCGAGAACCAAGAGCTCTCTGACGGCGACCGTTCGTCGATCCGCGGATCGGTCGCTGAAGAGGTCAAGGCCGAAGAATTCGCCGACCTCGTCTTCGTCTTGAAAGACCTCAGCACCATCGACGGCACCGGCACCGCCAAGCTCGTCAGCACCATCGCCGGCGCAGACTCCACCGTCGACGTCGGCTACAACGCCCGCAAAGACGGCGACGACGTCACCATCAGCGGCACCGCCACGATCGACGGCGCCCCCCACGGCATTCCACGCAACGCCCTCGGCTTCTGCGTCGACCCGATCATGGAGCTGACCTTCAAAGTGGTGCTCACGCCGGGCACGCAAGCTTGCGACATCGGCGGCGCCGAGCCGGTGGTCTTCACCGAGACCGAGTTTCCCGACGACGCGTGCGGCGACGTCGGCTTCAACGTCGTCTACAACAACGTCATCGGACCGCGCTGCATGGGCTGCCACGGCGGCACGCTGCCCAGCGACGCCACCAAGCTGCGCGGTGGTGCCACCGTGCCGCTCGCCGAGTGGCTCGACTTCCGCGTCGACAGCCTGCGCAACCAGGGCCGCCCGCTCTACGAGACCGCCGACGGCTACGTTTCGCATCCTGAAACGGGCGGCATCTCGATGCCGCCGCAGCCCGGCGCCGACAGCGACGGCACGCCGATCGCGACGCAGCTGCAGCCCGAGCTGATCGACCGCGCCGGCGTCCCCGACGACATCATCAGCGAGCTCGACCTGTGGAGCGCGTGGATCGCCGCCGGCGCCCGCGACGTGCAATGCGAAAACGACGTCGAGAAGAAGGTCTTCGACCACGCTGCCCCCGCCGCCGACTGCGACGCCGTCGACGCCATCCACTTCGACACCCCCGGCGACCCCGCCGACGAATTCACCTCGCCGCGCGGCTTCGTCGAGGGCAACTGCCTCTACTGCCACAGCAACGGCAACGAGCTGCAGGCCCCCTCGGCGCCGCCCGTCGGCAACTTCGACGCCGACCTTGGCGCCGACATCGCCGACTTCGCCGCCGGCAACGTCGCCGTCACCATGCCCTTCTACGTCGCCGCCGACGGCAGCCCCCTGACGTTCTGGGAGGCCGCGGTGCCGCGCGTCGACGACGGCTCGATGTTCCCCGACAGCACGGTCCTCGGCTTCGACGGCGACGTCGGCTACGAGCAATACAAAGCATGGATCGCCGGCGGCGCCTGCGAGTGAGCGCGCCCTTCACCGTGTAGTGAAGAAGCCCGGAGTGATCCGGGCTTCTTCTTTTACAGCGTGGTGTAGGCGTCGAGAAAGCGGTTGCGAAAGCGCAGCTGTGGGTCGACCTCTTGCTTCTTGGCAAAGAACGACGCCAACGCCGGATACGCCGCCGCCGCCTGCGCCTTCGACGGCCACGTCTGGTACGTCAGGTAGTGCTTGCCGCCAGCAGCGATGACGGCATCGACCAGCTTCGTCGTCATGTGCTGGGCCCGCACCAGCCCCGGGTCGGTGCGCTGGTGGTTCGTGTAGAACATGAACGCGAACGAATCTGTTGGGGCAAAAGACAAGGCGGCGTCGGTATTGCCCTTGACAAAGCGAATGGTCAAACCGAGTAGATTGGTCTTTTCATAGAGCAAGATCTTCTTGGCCTTGGCGAGATATTCTCCAGCAGAGGCTTTGGGCACGAAGTACTCCTGCACGATGTCGGTGTCGCCGTCTTTGTCGTGCGCGAGAAACTGCAGCGGCGTCGTCGGCGGCCGCATCGCGTTGTTGCGCGTGACGTGCGCCGCAGCGTTGAGGGCGGCCTCGCGCTGCAAGACCCAGCGCGCCTCTTTGCCGGCGGCCGACGCGCGCGATGCGTCAAAGACGAGCTTGTCGCGCTTCACGTTGCTCTCTTCGCCGAGCAGCAGGTGCGCGTCGCTCACGTCTTCGTCGTCGCCCGCTTTGGGGCGCCGAGTCCACGTCTCGACGATGGTCTCGTCGAGAAACGACGACGGCGCGATCGACGGGCGCGCGATGTAGAGGGCGTCTGTGCCGCTGACGTTGTTGGTGAAGTCGTCGAAGACATCGGCGCCTTTGACGACGCGCACGTCGTGGCGCAGCAGCGAATTCTTCGTCAGCTGCAGCGTCGCCTCGACGACCACGCCGAAGAGGCCGTAGCCGCCAACGACGTAGGGCAAGAGTGGGTCGCCCTGCGGCAGCACGCGCAGGTTGCCGTCAGCGTCGACGAGGGTCAGCGACAGCACCGACGAGAAGATCACGCCGTCGTTGATGTCTCTGCCGTGGATGTTGCTGGCGAGGCTGCCGCCGACGGTGAAGATGTTCGACGACTGCATCGTGCGGATGGCGAGTCCCTTCGGGTTCAGCGCCCGCTGCAGCTCGTCCCACGAGGCGCCGGCGTCGACGCGCACCGTCATCTTCTCGACGTCGATCTCGTGGATGGTGCGCAAGCTGGTCATGTCGATGACGACGCCGTCGTCGACGCTGCACTGGCCGCCCTGCGAGTGTCGTCGCCCCGCCGCGATGATCGGCAGGCCGCGCTCTTTCGCCTCTGTGACGGCGCGTTTGACGTCGTCGACGCTGTTGGCGACCACGACCTTGCGCACGCGGCAGGCGTTCAAGCGCGAGACGTCGTCGAGCATGACGCCGCCGACCTCCGCCCGCGTTGTCGGCTTGCAGCCCCCTCTTCGATCAGACGGGCACGAGAGCAGGGCGGCAGAGGCGGCGAGTCCCGTGAGCGCGGCGCGGCGTTGCATGACGACGACGCTGGCACGAAGAGACCCGCATCGCTGCGGGTCTCTTCGTGCTTGCTGGCGTGTGGGGCTGTGCGCTCAGGGCGCGACGATCGAGTTGCTCAGCAACGTGACGGCGGCGATGCGGGCGAGGGCCCGCCCGTTCAAGACCGCGCCGGTGCCGAACGAGATCGACTGGTCCGCGAGGATGGTCCCCTGCATCACCGACGTCGCGCCCAACGTCGCCGAGGTGCCGACCTGCCAGAAGACGTTGGCCGCCTGGGCGCCGCCGGTGAGAAAGACCCTGCGGCCCACCGTGCTGGTGAACGTCTGCGACATCTGGAAGATGAAGACCGCGTTGGGGTCGCCGCCGGCGTCGAGCGTGAGGTTGCCCGACGACACCGCCAGGCTGATGCCTTTGTAGAGACCGGGCGCCAGCGTGCGCCCGCCGAGGTTGCCGTCGACGAGGTTGATGCAGGTGCTGGTGCGGCCGGCGGCGTCGTTGAAGGCGGTGGTCAGGTCGAGCTTGGCGGCGGCGACGGTGGCGTCGGCGCCGGTGAAGGTCGAGCCGATCACCTGCCCGGGGGGGAAGCCGGTGATCGACGTCAAGTCAGCGGGGCTCAAGCCGAGGTCGCCGGTGATGGTCGTCGGGCCGATGTTGGTCACCGTCGAGCCGGCCAGCACCGCGAAGTCGCTGGCCGCGCCGAGCACGACGAGCGCTTCGGCGGGGCACAGCGACGTCGTGAAGGTCCAGACCTCGTCGGCGCCGAGGGCTGTGCCCAGCAGGCTGGTGACGGTGGCGCTGACGCTGGCGGTGTAGCGGACGTCGACGTCGAGGTCGGCGTCGGGGGTGAAGGTCACCGTGCGGGTCAGCGCGTCGTAGCTCACCACGCCGTCGACGTTGGTGGCGATGCCAGCGACGTCGAAGGTCACGGCGACGCTCGCGCTGTCGAAGGTGGCGGGGTCCATGTCTTCGCTGAAGGTCGCTGACGGCGCGGTGGTCACGGCGACGCTGTTGGCGCCGTCGAGGGGCGAGGTCGTGAGCACCGTCGGCGCTGACGACGTCGTGAAGGTCCACAGTTCGTCGGCGGCGAGGCCGGTGCCACCTTCGTCGGTGGCGGCGGTGGTGATGGTGACGGTGTAGGTGACGCCGCCGTCGAGGGGCGCGTCGGGCACGAAGGTCACCGTCGTCGTCGCGGCGTCGTAGCTGACCTTGCCCGTCACCGCGACGAGGCGGTCTTCGACGATGACGCTGGCTTCGTCGAGGCTGCCTTCGTCCATGTCTTCGCTGAAGACGGCGGAGATGGGGGCGTCGACTTCGACATCGACCTCGCCGTCGACGGGCTCGGTCGAGGTGACGGTCGGCGCTTCGCCTTCGCCTTCGCCTTCGCCTTCGCCTTC
>JANNAY010000391.1:0-3064 GCA_031384945.1 Deltaproteobacteria bacterium | reverse complement strand
TCGTTGGGATTGACCGCGCGCGCCCAATGTTTGCGCACGAGGTTCATGGCCCGCACGAGGTTGCCGGTGACGGCGAGAAAGCTCAGGTGGTTGTGGATGATCACCGTTGCGCGGTCGCCGAGGGCGTTGGCTTCGGCGACGCCTTTGACGTGGACGCCGACGGCTTCGTCGACGTCGCCAGCGTCGAAGATCGGCAGCAAGAGCTGCGCGCGTGTCCACGCCGGTACGTTCTCGCAACGCAGCGTGCCGGCAAAGATTGGCGCGGCGACGGCGCGCGCGCCGGCGAGGTCACCGGTGCGCTGCAGCACCTCGACCTCGAGGTCGGCCTCGCAAGCGCGACAGTCAGACAGACGATCGCGGGGCACGACGCGCATCTTGTGCAGCTCGTTCAACGCAACAGCGTCGTCGCCGAGCTCGATGGCCGTCTTGCAGCGCGTTGTGTGCACACCGCGCATCAAGTTGCCGGCGGCGACGAAGCGGCGCTCGAGGTCGGCGGCGACAGCGTCGATGCGCGCGCGCGAGATTTGCGGAAACTCGCAGAGGCAACCGAGCACCCACTTGTACCGCCACAACAAACTCTCGCTGCGCCAGCCGTCGATGAAGCTCTGCTGCTCTTGCTTGTCGTGGCGCGCCAACAGCCACGTGAACGCCGCCAGCGTGCGCTCGGGGTCGTTGACATAGAAGGCGGTGTCGATGACGGCTTCGCGGGCAGCGACGGCGGTGACGTCGTCGTTTTCGGCGTCAGCGGCTCTGACGGCTTTGTCGAGGGCTGTCAGACGCGTCTGCGTCATCGGCTGGCGCTTGGCGTCTTGCAGCAGGGTGCGGGCGTCATCCATCGGCGTTCACTGCAAGAGGTTCGAGTCAGAGTCGGCGACGGCCGCAGCGACGCCAGCTTCGACGAGGGTGAGCAAGCCCGTGTTCAACGCGCTCATCTCGCGCGCGCCCAACGGGTGGTGGCCGAGCAACAGCGCCTGCGCGTAGAGCACGCGCAGCGCCGTCAAGAGCAGCGCGCGCCCACCGAACGACGTGTCGCTCGAGGGATCTTCGTCGCGCACGGCGAGCTCGGCCAATCGGCGCACGACGGGCGCGCGCCAGTTGAACGCCAAGGTCGGCAGCTCTGAGGTCGTCGACACCAACATCTCATCGAGGGCGGCGGCCAGCGGGTTGTTGTTCTCGAGGGCCGCGTCGCGCGACTGCTCGAGCGCCCGCCTTCGCAAGACCGCGTCGGGCGCGCCGTAGAACGCCGGCAAGGTCTCGGGGTGAAAGCGCTTCACTTCGACGTCGACGTCGACGCCTTTGAGGGCTTCGCGGGCGGCATCGGCGAGGGCGGCGGCTTTGTCGTGGTCTCTGAGGTCGACGTCTTCGAGGCGCGCGGCGAGGGCAGCGGCGTCGAGGCGCAAGAGCTCGACGCTCTTCAGCGCGCAGACGGCGCGCAAGACGTCGACGTCGAAGGTGTAGGCGGCGTTGATGAGGGTGAGCCCGTGCGCCGACGCCAACGGCGCCATCTGGCGAAACTCATCGAGGTGCGGCGTGTAGTGCAGCTTTGTCGTCCGCTGCGACAGCGCGCCGAAGGTCATGGCGCCAGCCGAGGTCTCGAAGGGAAACCAATCGCCAAACAGCTCGAGCAATTCGTCGTCGTGGGCAGCCATTTGCTTGAGGCCAAGGTGGTGCAGCGCGATCAGCTCTTCGAGCAGCGGGCGGTCGCTCTTGGCCGTCTGGATCAAGAAGCGCCGCAGACACGCGCCGAGCTCATCGCGCGTCGCCTCGAGGGTCTCGTCGACGTAGAGGGCCTCGCGCGACGCGGTCGGGCGCAGGTCGCGGGCGTCGACGACGGCGCGGGCGAAGATGGCCCAGTCGGGCAGCATCTCGACGTCGTCGCCCACCAACATGCCCTTCAGATACACGCGATCGCCGCGGCGGCGGGCCAGCGGGGCTGCCGTCGAGAGCAAGAACGCGACGCCTGTCGCCTGCCCCGTCGGCGAGAACAGCGGCACCGTCGCCAGCGGGCGTACGCCACAGACATCAGACGCCAGCGCCGCCAACTTCGCCGGATCCTTCGCCGCCGCCGGAGTCGTCGTCGTCGTCGTCGTCGTCGTCGTCGTCGGCTTCGTCGTCGTCGGCTTCGTCGTCGTCGCCGCTGCCGTCGCTCTTGTCTTCGCCGCCTGTGCCGTCGCAGGCGCAGGCAACGCATCGGCCCACGGCGCGCCATCGCCGAGCACGCGCTCGCCCCGGCCCTCTTCGTCGACGACGGTGACAGGAAACGGCAGCAGCGCGCCGTAGCGGACGACGAGGTCTTTGACGGCGCCGCCTTCGACGAAGCCGCGGCGATCGCTGCGGGCGGCCAACGTCACCGTCGTGCCGACGCCTTGCTCGACGCCCCGCTCTGTCGGCGGCACGACGCGCGACGACCAGGTGCCGTCGTTGCGCCCGATCCACTCGACGAGCGGGGCGCTCTTCGTCTTTGCGCTGCGCGTGTGCACCACGATCTCGTCGGCGAGCAGGAAGCCCGCGAGCAGGCCGATGCCGAACTGTCCGAGAAATTCTTGGCGCGCGCCGGCCAAATCATCACGCTTCGAGCTCTGGCCGATGGTGGCGAGAAACAGCGCGGCTTCGCCTTCGTCGAGGCCGACGCCGTCGTCGCTGACCCGCAGCAGCGGCGGACCATCGCTCTGCGGCAAGACCGCGAAGCGCACGCCAGCGTTTGCGGGCAACGGTCCCAGCGCTTGCCGTGCCGTCAGCGCATCGACGCCGTTTTGCAACAGCTCGCGCACCACGACTTCGGGCCCCGAATAGAGATGGGCCGACAGCAGCTCGATGATGCCGCGCAGATGAACCTGAAAGCGCTCGGTCACGTCGTCACCCCTGCCACTCGATCGTCCCGCCGCAAGCGCCGCGCATCCCGCTCCGCTCGCTCCACTGCTCAGCCTCAGCCTCAGCCTCAGCCTCAGCCTCAGCCTCAGCCACGTCGCCTCAGCCCCGGCGCTGCCGCTCCATACGCAGGCCGGCCGACACGCACGCCAACGAAAACGACCGCCGCGGCCGGAGCGCAGGGCGGTCGCCAACC
>JANNAY010000314.1:0-9345 GCA_031384945.1 Deltaproteobacteria bacterium | reverse complement strand
GGCGGCGGCGGTGGCGGCGACGACTGCGAAGACGACAGCGACTGCGACGGCGGCGAATTCTGCGACGACGGCGACTGCGTCGAATTCGGCGACGAAGGCGAAGGCGACGGCGCAGAAGGCGAAGGCGAACCGCCGCCGCCGCCGCCGCCGACCTGCGACGGGGCTGGCTGTCCCGAGATCTTGTCGCTGACGAGCAACCGCTCGACCCTCACCGAATTCGACAGCGCCACCCTCAGCGCCGTCGTCACCGACCCCGACGGCGTCAGCGACGTCATCGGCGGCGTCTTGCTCGACCCCGTCAGCGGCGACACCTACGGCAACTTCGCCAGCGCCTCAGCGGGGGCGTTTCAGATGTCCGTCTCGTGGAACGTGTTGAACCCCGTCTCGCCCATCAACTTCACCACCTCGACGACGCGCACGCTGCGCGCCCGCTTCTTCGACCAGGCCGGCAACGACGTCTTCGGCGACGTCGTCGTCACCCTCGCCTGCGACGACGACGACAGCGCCTGCGACGGCCAGTGCGGCAGCGAGCGCTGCAATGGCAGCTGCTTGACCGGCGAAGACTTCTTCTCCGACGACAACTGCGGCGGCTGCGGCAACGCCTGCCCCGTCGACGGCTTCTGCAGCAGCGATTTCGGCGGCGGCAGCGGCAGCCCGCAGTGCGTGTGTGACGGCATTCCGTGCGGCGCCAGCGAAGGCGAAGGCGAGCCGCCGGTGCCCAACGAGCCCTACAGCGGCACCCGCGAAGACGGCGTCGTCTGCGGCGCCGCCGGCACCTGCGCCGAAGCCTGCTGCATCGACATCTTCAACTCGACCAGCACCTGTGGCGACTTCGGCACCTGCTCGTTCGGCGGCGCCGACTGCGACGGTCCCGAGGACTGCACGGGCAGCCAAGAGTGCTGCTTCTCCGGCTTCGCCACCACCTGCGTCGACGTCGGCACCTGCCGCGACAGCAGCGGGCAAGAGGTCTGCGTCAACAACAACGACTGCGCGTTCGGCGAGCTGTGCTGCACCACGTCGACGGTGGCCTTGTTCGGCGGCGACGCTGGCGTCTGCGCCGCCGCCGTCGACGGTGCGTGCCCGCAGCAGTGAGCCTTGCGTGATCAGGCGTGTCGGCGTCGCACGAGCGCGCCTGCGCCCGCGCCGATGACGAGGCCGGCGGCGACACCGACTGCGGCGGGTCCGAGGCCGACGCAGCCGAGGGCAGCGCCGAGGCAAGCGATGACGACCGCGAAGAGCCAGGCCCGCGCGCCAGCGGCCCGCTGGGCTGTTCGCACCCCGAGCACGAGGCCGCCCACCCCGCCAGCGACGACGCAAACGACGGCGGCGATGGCGTCGGGCACGGCGCCGCCACCACAGACGATGCAGAGGCCGGCGGCGAGCGGCACCAGTGCCGCCAGCAGCCCCGTGGTCACGGCCTCGGCGCCGCCGCGGCTGCGCCAGCGCAGAACGACAGCCGTGGCGACGAGCACGAGTGAGACGCAAGCGACCTGTCGCGGCGACGACGACGCGAGCGCGCACACCGCCGCCACCGGGATGATGAGGACGACGATCAAGGCCGCGGATCGCAGCCGTCCGAGTTCGTAGGCGCGACGGGCGCGCGCCAGGAGAAGTTCAGGCGCCGCCATGCATCTGCCTCCACAAGCTCTGCAGCCGCGCCAGCGCGCGCTGGCGTCGCTTTCGCAATGTCGCGCCCGCGACGACCTCGACGACCTCGACGTCCTCGCGCTGTTCGACGCCGAGAGCGACGCGGTCGTCGTCGGAGAGGGCGCCGAGGGTGTCGCGCAGCGCGACGGCGATCTCGCGCTCCACGAGCAGGTCTTCTTGCGATGCACGGGGATCGGCGCCGACGGAAACGGTGACATCGACCTCGCGCCGGCGCTGCACGCGCCGGCGGTGCGTCAACACCTCGTAGCTGGCGATGCCAAAGGCCCACGAGACACCGTCGCGCTGGCGATCGAACTCCGAGATGCGTGAGCACAAGCGCAGAAAGACCTCTTGGGCGACGTCTTCGGCGTCGGCGTCGTTGACGACCCCGCGGCGCGCAAAGGCCAGCAGCACCGGCCACAACTGATCGACAAGCACCGGCATGGCGCTTCGATCTCCATCCGCCAGCGCGACCATCGCCCGGTGGATCCGTTGTCGACGGTCGGCGTCCATCGGCTCCTGTCGAACGGCGTCGCCGCGCGCCGCAATATGCGGCTCGCGCGGAAACCTGACCGCCGCCGCGCAGAAGTCACGCGCCGTGGATCTCTTGCCTACTGCGCCGACCCACACCGGGTCTCGGAGAGACACATGACCACGTCCACGCCGTCCTTCTTCACACCCAAACGAATCGGCCTCGCCAGCGCCGCCGCCGTCGCCGCCTGCGCCGCCTGCTGCGCCCTGCCGTTGCTCGCCCTCGCTGGCATCGGCGGCGGCGCCACCGCGGCCGTCGCCGGGCTGTTGCAACCGGGGGCGGAGCTCTTGATCGGGGCCGGCCTGTTTGCCGTGGTCCTCGGCGGCATGCGCCTCGCGCAGCAACGTCGCGCAGCGGCCGCGTGCAGCATCGACGGTTCGTGCGGCTGCGGCCCTGCCGCTCGTTGAGCTGACGCCGTCAGTGGTCGTGGCGGTGGTGCAGGTCAGGCGTGTGCGGGTGCTGGTGCGTCAGCGGCGTGTGTCGGTGGCGGTGCGTGTGTTTGCCGGCGACGATTGCGACGCCGTCGTCGTGCCCGTGCTGGTGGTGCTCGTCGTGGGTGTGCTCGTGCTCGTGCTCGAGCGCGTCGTGGTGGTGCTGGTGACCGTGGCGCTCTGACAGGTGCAGCCACAGGCCGAGGCCCATCAAGCCGCCAGCGACGACGAGCCGCCAGCCAAACGGCTCGTGCAAGAGCACGATCGACAAGAGCGCGCCGACGAAGGGGGCGGCGCCGAAGTAGGCGCCGGTGCGGGCGGTGCCGAGGTGACGAAGGCCGAGGATGAAGAACGTCAGGCTCAACCCGTAGCCGCAGAAGCCAGCGAGCATCGTCAGTCCACCGACGTCGAGAGCAGGGAACGTCTGCCCGAGCCCGCCGGCGATGACGGCGTTGACGGCGCCGGCGACGAGACCCTTGAGGCCAGCGACGAGCATGGGATCGGCCGACGACGCCGCCTGCGTCAGGTTGTTGTCGATGGCCCAGCCGAGGCAGGCAAAGGCGACGAAGAGGGCGCCTGTGTCGAACGCGAAGCCGCCGCGGTCGTCGACGGAGAGGACGACGCCGCCGACGACGATGGCGACCATGCCCATGACGACGCGGCGGTCGGCGTTCTCTTTGAAGACGATCCACGCGATCAACGCGGTGAGCACGCCCTCGAGGTTCAAGAGCAGCGACGCCGTCGACGCCGCCGTCGCCCGCAGCCCGAGCAGCAGCAACACCGGCGCGACGACGCCGCCAGCGACGATGGCGCCGGCGAAGCGCAGGCGCGCGCACGCCGGAATGGGCGCGACGGTCTGGCCGCGCAGCCGCTTGACGAGCAGCAGCAGCAGCAGCCCGAGACCCGAGCCGCCGTAGAGCAGCGCCGCTCCAGCGTTGGCGCCGGTGCCGGCAGACAACAGCTTCACGGCCGGCGTGCTCGCGCCAAACAAGAGGGCCGCGAAGAGCGCCGAGCCGACGCCGACATGGAGCGCGGCCTTTGGCGCCTCGGCGGCGCTCATGTGCCGGTGTGGTTGGCAGCGACGAAGTCACCGTAGGGCTTGAGGAAGATCCACAAGCGCGGGTGCTCGACGTCTGCGGCATTGTCGATGACGGCGACCCACTCCCAGCTGGAGCCGACCGCGCGCTGCTCGAGCTTCGGCGGCGACGGCGGCTGCCACGACGGCGCCAACTTCTTGATGGCCACCAGCCTCTCGATCTCGGTCTTCGCCCGCGCCAAAGCCGCTGCTTCGTCCATGGCGAAGCCGCCTTCGACGATGTCGCCGTAGACGTTGGTGAAGAGGAAGAGCTCGCGGTCGGTCTTGGCCTTCGGGTTCTCGAACAACGCCAGCCACTGCGAAGCGCCACCGCGGCTGACGCGCCCGAGCTGCTTCAGCGGCACCTTCGACCAGGCGGCGTCGATCTTCTTGGCGTCGACGAGGTCGCGCACCTCGGACTCGACGCGGGCCCGCACGGCAGCCTCGGTGGCCAGCGGTCGCACCATCTCGTCACCGTGACCCGGGTGGGCCGCGGCGGTGCTGGCGGTGGCTGTGACAACGACGAGAACGGCGACGAGAGGGGCGAGCAGCGGCGGCGTTCTCATGCGGGTCTCCTACAGATTGTCGTGTGAGGTGACATCGACGGCGGGCGGCGGCGCGGCGGCGCGGGCGCGGGCGTCGGCGTCGGCGTGCGCGTGGCTGTGCAAGTCTTCGCTGAAGCCGAAGTCATCGACATGAGTGACATGTAGATAGCCGTGCACCTGCATCAGAAAAAGCAACACGCCTGCGACGATGATGCCGTCGTTGGCGACGCGGCTAAAATGGGCGAAGCGCGGACGACCGCGCCAGGCGCGCAGCACGAAAATCATGACGAGCAGGGCCGCGATCTGGCCGACCTCGACGCCGACGTTGAAGGCGACGATGCGGCCGAAGATGGCGCCTTTGTCGTCGCCCAGCGGCAGCGTCTGCAGCCGCGTCGACAGGCCGAAGCCATGCACCAGGCCAAAGGCGAGCACCATGCCCAGCAGGTGGGGAGACTTCACGTCTAGATAGCTCTTGAAATAGCCGTTGTTGTCGAATCCCTTGTAGCAAACGCTCAGGGCGATGACGGCGTCGACGAGGAAGGGGTTGGCGGTGACGTGCGCGAAGGTCGCGCCGATCAGCGTGATGCTGTGGCCCAGCGTAAAGGCGCTGATGAACTTCACGACGTCTTTGGCGTTGTCGAGAAAGAAGACCACGCCGAAGAGGAAGAGCAGGTGGTCGTAGCCCGTCACCATGTGCGCGGCGCCGAGCTGCACGTAGCGCAGCAGTCCGCCGTTCAGCATCGCCGCCTGGTCTGCGGCCGAGATGCCATGCGCCGCCGCTGCACCGGCGACGAACAGCGACAGCGACAGCACCAACAGGGGCGACAGAAACTTCACGGGGCGCTCCGCCGACGGGCCACGCCGAAGCGCAGAAAGAGCGCCGGCAGCACGAACATGTTCAGCGCGGTCGACGAGAGCAATCCACCGAGGATGACGACGCCCATCGGCGCCTGAATCTCGTTGCCTGCTTCGTCGCCGGCGAGCACCAGCGGCACGAGCGCGAGGCCCGCGCACAACGCCGTCATCAACACCGGCGCCAGACGCTCGGCCGAGCCGCGGCGAACGGCGGCGGCGCGGTCGAGGCCCTCGTGCATCAGGTGCTCGTAGTGGGTGACGAGCAAGATGCCGTTTCGCGTGGCGATGCCGAAGAGCGTGACGAAGCCGACCAGCGCCGGCGTCGACACCGACCCCGACGTGACGGCGACGGCAAAGACGCCGCCGATGAGCGCCAGCGGCAGGTTCACCATCGTCAGCAGCGCGTTGCGACCCGAGCCGTAGGCGAGCGTCAGCAGCGAAAAGACGGCGATGAGGGCGAGGATCGACAGTCCGCCGATGGTGCGGGCGGCGGCGGCAGCGCTCTCGAATTGGCCGCCGTAGACGACGAAGTAGCCCTCGGGGACGACGACGTCGTTGGCGACGCCGCGCTGGATGTCGTCGACGACGGCGGCGAGGTCGCGGCCGGCGACGTTGGCCTGCACCACCATCTTTCGCTGCACGCCCTCGCGCACGACGGTGTTCGGCCCCGAGGTGCGCGTCACAGCCGCGAGCGCGCGCAGCGGCACGCTCGCGCCGGGGCGTCCGTCGATGGCGGGTGTCTCGATGCGCAGGTCGCGCACGTCGTCGACGTCCTGGCGCTGGGGCCGGTCGATCTTCACGACGACGTCGATGACGCGCTGGCCTTCGACGAGGCTCGAGACGGTGGCGCCGGCGAGGCGTTCTTCGACAGCTTCGGCGAGCTCGCCGCTGGTCATGCCGGCGCGGGCGAGCGCGGCGGCGTCACCGCGCACCACGATCTGCGGGATGTCGGACTGCTGCTCGAGCGAGACGTCGACGGCGCCCTCGACCCGCTCGGCCACGGCCTTTACCTGCTCGGCGACGTTGCGCAGCGTGACGAGGTCGTCGCCGAAGACCTTGATGGCGATGGCGGCCCGCGTGCCCGACAGCAGGTGGTCGATGCGGTGCGACAACGGCTGGCCGATGGTGACGACGACGCCGCTGACGCGGGCCAGCTCTTGGCGCAGCTCAGCCATGAATTCTTCTTTGCTGCGCTTGCTCTGTGAGAAGTCGAGGCCGACGTCGATTTCGGCGGCGTTCACGTCTTGCGCGTGCTCGTCGAGCTCGGCGCGGCCGGTGCGGCGGGTGGTGCTCTTGACCTCAGGAAACGCCAGCATGGTCTCTTCGACGCGGCGCCCGAGGCGGTCCGACATCGTCAACGACGTGCCCGGCAGGGTGATGGCGTTCACCGTCAGGCTGCCCTCGTTGAACTCAGGCAGAAACGAGCGGCCAAGAAACGGCACGGCGGCGGCGGCACCGACGACGGCGGCGACGACGGCGACGGCGACGACGCGGCCGTGGCTGAGCGTCTTGTCGAGCGCGGGCGCATACCAATCCTTCAGCTTGTGCATCACCCGGCCCTCGCCGTGGGCCATCGCGCCGTCGCGCGTGAGCAGCCAGGCGCACATCGCTGGCGTCAGCGTCATGGCGACGACGAGCGAGGCCAGCAGCGCGACGATGAAGGCGAAGCCGAGGGGCTGCAGCATGCGGCCTTCGAGCCCGCTCAAGAAGAACAGCGGCAAGAAGACGACGACGATGATGACGGTGGCGAAGACGATGCTGCGGCGGACTTCGACCGACGCGCTGTAGACGACGTCGTTCAACGGCACGCGCTCGGCCGCTGGCTTGGCCCGCTCTTCGCGCAGACGGCGCAGCACGTTCTCGACGTCGATGATGGCGTCGTCGACGAGTGAGCCGATGGCGATGGTCAGTCCGCCGATGGTCATGGTGTTCAACGTCGTGCCGAGGGCCTTCAACGACAGCACGGCGACCACCAGCGACACCGGCAGCGCGGCCAGCGAGATGAGCGTGGCGCGGCCGTTGGCGAGAAACAGCAGGATGATGATGGCGACGAGCACGGCGCCGTCGCGCAGCGCCTTGGCGACGTTCTCGACGGCCGAGCGAATGAACGTCTCTTGCCGAAAGAGCTGCTTGTGGATGACCAGACCCTTGGGCAGCGACGGCTGCATCGCATCGAGCACGCGATCGATCTCGCTCGTGAGCGCCAGCGTGTTCGCCGCCGGCTGCTTCATGACGGCGAAGACGACGGCGGGGTCGGCGTTGACCGAGGCCTCGCCGCGCTTGGTCTTGCCGCCGTAGGCGACGGCGCCGAGGTTCTTCACGGTGATGGGCTGTCCACCCCTGACGGCGACGACGGTGTCGCCGAGGGCGTCGAGGTCGGCCGCGCGGCCGATGGCGCGCACCAGCAGCTCCTGGTTGCCGTCTTGCACGAAGCCGCCCGACGCGTTCTGGCTCGTCGTGCGCAGCGCGCGGGCGACGTCGTCGAACGAGAGGCCGTAGGCGACGAGCGACTCTTGCCGCAGCAGCACCTGCGCCTGGCGCACGTCGCCGCCGATGGGGATGACCTGCGAGACGCCGGCCACCGACAAGAGCCGGCGGCGGATGACGTGGTCGGCGACGGTGCGGGCTTCGAGGCGTTGGGCAGCGGTGCCAGCGGCGTCGCTTCTGCGGTGGGCGTCGTCGTAGGAGACGGCGAGGAAGAGAATTTCTCCCATCACCGACGACGTCGGCGCCACCTGCGGCGGCGGCACATCCGCCGGCAGCTGCGGCGCCGCCAGCTGCAGCTTCTCGTTGGCCGTCTGGCGCGCCTGCCACAGCGGCACGCTCCAATCGAACTCGACCCAGACGATCGAGATGCCGACGCCCGACGCCGAGCGCACGCGGCGCACGCCCGAGCTGCCGTTCATCGCCGTCTCGATGGGGAACGACACCAGCGTCTCGACCTCTTCGGGTGCCAGGCCGTGGGCCTCGGTGACGATGGTGACGGTGGGCGCTGTGAGGTCAGGAAAGACGTCGACGGGCATGTCGCGGGCGACGACGACGCCGACGACGACGAGGAGGACGCTGGCGACGATGACCAGCAAACGGTTGTCGATCGACCAACGAATGAGGCGGTTCATCTCGATGCCTTCAGTGCTGGTGGCCGTGGGCAGGGATGCCCCCGGCGTTGGCGAGCTTGATCTCAAAGGCGCCGCGGCTGACGACGCGCTCGCCCTCTTTGACGCCGTCGAGCACCTGCACGAAGCCGTCGGCGCGCACGCCGGTCTTCACGCGGCGCAAGAAGAAGGATTCGCCGCCGTCCATGACGTAGACGACCGCCTTGCCGTCGTCGTCGAGGACGGCTTCTTCGGGGACGGCGACGCCTTCGATGGTGTCGCCGGTGAAGAGCAACACCGAGGCGAACATGCCGGGCTTCAAGCGTCCGTCGGTGTTGCCCAGCTCGAAGAGCCCCGGCCCCGGGCGCGACAGCGGGTCGACGGCGGCGCCGACGGCGACGCGTTTGCCGTCGGGGGCGCCGACGGCGAAGGGCTTGTCGAAGCCGCGGACGGTGAACGACGCGGCCACGCTCTCGCTGGCCCTGGCGACGTCGACCTCGGGCACGGCGACGTTCAACCAGACGCGCTGGGTGTTGACGACCAGCGCGAGCCGCTGGCCGGCGTCGACGACGGCGCCGGGCATGACGTCGGCAAAGGCGACGACGCCGTCGAGCGGCGAGCGCAGGTCGATGCCGGCGCCGCCGCTGCCGCCGCCCGACGTGCCGAGCATCGCCAGACGTTTGGTGGCGGCCTCGACGCGGGCGGCGGCGACGGCGACGTCGACGGTGGCGGCGTCGGCCTGCTTCTGCGACAGCGCGCCGGCGGCCAGCAGCTCTTTGCTGCGGGTGGCGTCGCGCTCTTTCAACCCGAGCTGCGCGCGGGCCTCGGCCAGCTCGAGCTCGACCGACGCCGGATCGCCTTGTGACGACGACAGCGGCACCAGGGTGAACAGCGTCTGCCCGCGCTTCACGATCTGACCGACGTGGGGCACTGCGCCATCGCGAACGACGACGCGCGCCGCGGCCGGCGCCGACAGCTCAGCGGCCTGTCCTGCGACAGGTTCGATCGCGCCGGTGGCCGTGATGCCACCGCGCATGACGCGCTTCTCCACAGACGCCGTCGCGTAGGTCGTCTTCCACATCGCCTCTTTGAAATACGGGTAGGTCTTCTCGGCCCCGGGACCCTCCGGCTCTTCAGCAGCTTTGGCGGCAGCGAGGTCGGCGTA
>JANNAY010000240.1:0-5492 GCA_031384945.1 Deltaproteobacteria bacterium | reverse complement strand
ACCCCCGCTGCGCGGGGGCAAACCCAAATTCCACGGTGCCCACCCCTTGAGACGCCCGGGCAGGGGATGGGCGGGAGATGGCTTTGCCCCCGCGCAGCGGGGGTACTGGGGGCTCTGCGGCGCGGGCAACGCAATGGTTCTCGTGCCTCGCGCGATGTGACCAATCCTGAGCGCTTGGGGAGAGGCTCGGCGCGCGTTTTGGGCTTCGCCTGAGCGAAGCGAGGGGAGAGGGCGCCAACGACGAGGGTGAGGTCTGCGGCGCGGGCGGGGCGATGGTGCTCAGGCCGACGGCGCGGGCTTCGTCGACGTCGCCTTCGCGGTTTGTGCAGTCGCAGCAACGCCTTCTTTGGCGAGCCAGTCGAGCAGCAGGGGCCACAGCTTGCGGCGGGCGAGCCCACCGACGACGACGCCGATGTGGCCGCCGTCGAGGACCTCGACCTGCTTGGTCGCCGACGAGAACTTCTCGATCGGGGTGGTGGCCGAGGCGTGCGGCACGATGTGGTCTTCGCGGGCGGCGATGCACAGCACCGGCACCTCGATGTTCTCGAGGACGACCTCACCTTTGGTGAAGCGCAGCAGACCTTCGTTGAGCGCGTCTTTTTGGTAGAGCTGCTCGACGAGGTCGTGAAAGAAGCCGTCGGGGATCGAGACGTTGTCGTTGATCCACGTCTCGAGGCAGCGGAAGAAGTCGAGAAACGTCGGGTTTCCCATGTTCTGCCAGAGGCGCAGCATCTTCGTCGGCGCGCCCATCGGCTTGAGGATCTGAAACGCGGGCTGCGTCACCCAACCGGGAACGTGGCCGACGACGGCGGTGAGGTCGCGCGGGTTGAAGAAGGGCGCGCGCGTCCAGGCCGACAGCATGCCCTTGTCGTGAAACGTGAGCGGCGCCGTCAGCAGCACAAGCGATTGGATCTTGCTGTCGTCGACGGCGGCCAACGCTGCCGCCATCGTTCCACCCAGGCAGTGGCCGAGCAGCGTGATCTTTTCGACCTTCGCATCCGCACACGTCGAGGTCAGAAACCCCTGCAGGCGGTCGACGACGTAGCCCTCGAAGGTGACGCCGTGCTCGGCCTCGCCGGGCTCGCCCCAGTCGATGCCGTAGACGGGGTGTCCGGCCTTCAAGAGGATGTCGACGACGCTGATGCCCTCTTTCAGGTCGAGCACGTAGAGGCGGTTGATCAGCGACGGGCACAGCAAGATCGGGGCTTTATCGAGCGGCGTGCCTTTGCTGCGGTAGCGAAGCAGCTTTGCTGCACCCGCAACATCAATGACCTCAGCTGACGACGGCGCGACCGGCGCGGGCTCGCGCAGGGCCATCGCCCGCGACAGCGTGAGAAAGCCATTGGTGCGGGCGATCGCGTTGGGCACCGCGTCGAAGACCCCGGCCCGCTTCAAGATCGCCGCGGGCGTGAACGAGTTGAGCGACACCATCTCAGCGCTCCTGCTTCTTCTTTGAGGGGTTCGACGTCGAGCGCCGGCCGAGCACGAGGCCCAGCGACTTCCACAAGATGGCGTTCGACAGGCCGAGCGGCGCGAGCACGATCTTCGACTTCAGCGCGCGCTCGAGCAGGCCGTTGAGCGGCCCTTCGAGGAAGCCGATGTACTTGTCGAGCAGCTCTTCCGGAAACGGGAGATCAGCGGCCGTCTTCTTTGCCATGCCGCGGATGCTGCAAGTGCGAAGTCTTTTGTGCAAGCGCAAAATCCAGCCCCGCTGCTGGTGCGTTCTCGACGCAGAGCGCCACGTCGACGGCCCTGCCCGACGACGACGGCGACGTGTACACAAGCGCCATGAACGACGTCGACCGCTGGATGCAAAGCGACCCGGTGCTTCACTGGGTGCGTCAGGGCGTGATCGGGCGCAGCGCTGTGATTCGCACGCCCTTCGGTGTCGTGCCCAAGCGCTACTTCGACTACACGGCGTCGGGCCTCCCCTTCGGACCGATCGAAGACCTCGTGCGCGAGCGCGTTCTGCCGTGGATGGCCAACACGCACACCGATGCGTCGGCGACCGGCGGTTACATGACCGCGCTGTACGAGCAGGCGCACGAAAAGGCGAAGAAGCACGTCAACGCCAGCGCCGACGACGTCACCGTCTTCTGCGGCAGCGGCGCCACCGGCGCCATCAACAAGCTCGTGCGCGTGATCGGGCTGCTGGTGCCCGAGCCCATCGAGCGCATGGTCAAGGTGCGCGCCCAGATCAAAGACAGCGAGCGCCCCGTCGTCTTCGTCTCGAAGATGGAGCACCACAGCAACGACCTGCCGTGGCGTGAATCCATCGCCGACGTCGTTCTCGTCGGCTTCGACGACGACGGCCGCGTCTCGGCGAAAGAGCTCGACGAGCTCTTGCGCGACCCGCGCTACAGCAAGCGCCCGCTGAAGATCGGCAGCTTCTCGGCGGCTTCGAACGTCACCGGCATCCAGAACGACGTCGACGCCCTCGCGTGCGTCATGCATGTCCACGGCGGCTTCGTGTGCTTCGACTACGCCGCCGCCGGCCCCTACGTCGACATCGACATGCATCCCAAAGACCCGGCCGCCCGCAAAGACGCCGTGTTTTTGGCGATGCACAAATTTCTCGGCGGCCCCCAGGCGCCTGGCTTGCTCATCGCCAACAAGAAGCTGTTTCGCAGCCGCGTCCCCGTCGAGCCGGGCGGCGGCACCGTGGTCTACACGTCGCCGTGGGACTGGCGTTACACAGACGAGCTCTCACACCGCGAAGAAGGCGGCACCCCCAACGTCGTCGGCGTCATCCGCGCTGGCCTCGCCATCGAGCTCAAAGAGACCATCGGCGTCGCGCGCATCACCAAAGTCGAGCACCGCCTGATGGAGCGCGCGGTCGAGCGCCTCGCGTCGATCCCTGAAGTGCTGGTGCTCGGTCACCCGCAGGCGCCGCGCATCGGCATCGTCAGCTTCGTCGTCGACGAAGGCCGGCTGCACTACAACCTCGCGGCGCGCATCTTGTCTGACCGCTGGGGCATCCAAACCCGCGGCGGCTGCATGTGCGCCGGCACCTACGGCCACGAGCTGCTCGGCGTCGGTGCTGCCCGCAGCTTCGAGATCAAGTGCGCCCTCGAGCAGGGCGACGCCTCGGGCAAGCCCGGTTGGACGCGCATCTCGTTCTCGCCGGCCACGACCGAAGAAGAGATGCAGGTGCTGCTCGACGCCCTCGTCGACCTCGCCAAGAACCACCGCACCTATGCGCAGGACTACGTGATGAACGAGAAGACGGCCTCGTGGCAGCACAAGTCTGAGCCCGCGCCCGCGCAGGCGAACCGGCTGTTGAAGCTGGCAGGCCCCGCGGTCGACGCCAGCGACTGGGCCCTCTGATCGCGCGTTTCAAGAGACGGTCGAACGAGCACCGGTGTCTTCTTCTACAGTGTCGTTGGAGCCAGCCGCTGCCCCGCCTGGTTCTCGCTGACACCGTCGTCGACGAGGCTGAGCGGCCTGCGCCGCGCCCGAGCCACTACTTTTTACATTGCTAATGGCCGACTTTCGGAACGACTTTGCGGTGGTTGATCCGTAGCGTCGATCGATTCCCGGGGCGGGCGTCGGATCCATCACTTGTCGGCTGCGACAGATTGGCAACCGCGTCGAATGCGCCGGTGTCAGGTCCGGTTGTAGCTTCGCCGCGCTTTTGCACGACCGACCCCCGACACTCTTGGAGCACCGATCATGATTGAGGGCCTCTTCGCTCTCTCGCTCACGTTGTCTGCGCAGACTTCTGCAGCGGGCGCAGGCGCGGTCACCATCGACAAAACCTCGATCATGCCGCAGGGCACGCAAGACGTGATCGTCAAGGTCGCGCGGCCGTCGATGGTGCACCTCGCCGTCGACAGCGACGTCGGCGTGACGTGCACGTTGATCGATCACCTGCGGGGGCCGTTCTTCGACGACGGCGTGCTCGGCAAGACCAGCTGCAACGCCGACGTGCTGCTCGATCAAGGGCTCTACAAGATGCGGCTGACGGCGCCCGGCGCGTCGCCGAAGAAGAAGGCCAAAGGGCCCGGCGAAGCAAAGGTCGACGTGCGGGCGTTCACCGACGTCGACGCGCCGCTCATGCTGCTGCCCGGTCGCTCGTCGACGGTGAAGCTGCCGGTGACGAAGCAGGTGACGCGCTGGCTGCGCGTGCCGCAGCAGCAAGAGATCGTCGTCGACGTCTACGGCCGCACCGCCGGCCGCGTCGAGCTGTGGCGCGACGGACAGTGGGTCGAGACCAGCGTGCCGCGGGCCACCGTCGAGCGTCCGCTGCCCGGCCGGCCCATTCACCACCAACGCCTGCTCACCGTCGTCGACCCCGGCGACTACGCCCTCGTCGTCTACGGCGCCGACGCCCAAAAATTCACCGAAGGATCCGACGACGACACCGTCTTCGTCGCCTACGACGCAGCGCCGGCGTCGACGTCGCGCAGCGAGGTCTTCACCCTGCCCGCGTGGGGCGTGTTCACGGTGAAGACGCCGCCCGGCTTCGCCGACGACGGCGTCAGCGCGTTCTTGTCCGTCGATGGCAAGCGCACCGAGGCGGTCTCTCTCACGGCCGAGGGCGTCGTGATCGACGCCAAGCTGGGCGCGCGACGCTCGTCGACGACGTCGTGCACCATCGATCCGGCGGCGCCGGTGGCGGCCTGCACGCTGTCAACGTCGCGCAGCGGACAGAAGCAGACGGTGCTCGAGGTGCGCGGCACGCCAGGCACCAGCGGCCGCATCATGTGGCTGCCGACGAAGAACGCCGTCAACGCTGCCATCGGCGACGCCCGCAGCGACCTCGTCATCAACGTCGACGGCACCGACGCCGTCTCTGTCGTCGGCTTGCCCGTCAGCATCGACGCCGCCCCCCTTGGCTGCGCCCTCGACCGCCTCGACGACAAAGGCGCCTTCATCTCGACCATCGCCCGCGACCTGCCGTCGGTGCCGTTCACGCAAGCGTGGAAGCGGAAGTTCAACACCGACGCGACGACGACGGCGCTGTGGCTCAACATCGAGAAGCCCGGCGTCTACAGCATCACCGGCAACGACAAGCTCGGCGCCAGCTGCGAGGTCTTCTTGCTCGACAGCGACGCGACGACGTCGAAGAAGCGCGTCGGCGAAGGCAAAGACGGCGTCTGCAGCCACACCCTGCCGCTGCCCGCCGGCCCCATCGAAGTGCGCTTCTACGGCGGCAAGCCGGGCATCCAAGAGCTGCGCGTCGGCGTCACTGGCGTCGCGGCCCTCGTCGGCAACGACACCGAGAGCGCCATGAAGGGCGGCTGCTCGTTCACGGGTCTGCTCGCGTCGGGTCCTGCGAAGTACCGCGTGCGCACCAACGGCAACGCCGGCGCCTCGCTGCGCGCGGTGTTTGGCATCGACAAGGGCGTGCGCTCGATGTTCACGGTCGGCGCCACCGTCGACCCGGGACGTCCGCTCTCGTTCTCGCTGGCCGCCGGCAACGCGGTGCAGGTGAAGAACAGCGGACCGGGCACGTTCACCTGCGCCCTCGACGGCAAGGCCATCGCCAA
>JANNAY010000235.1:0-2707 GCA_031384945.1 Deltaproteobacteria bacterium | reverse complement strand
TGGCGTCGTCGTTGGCGTCGTCGTTGGCGTCGTCGTTGGCGTCGTCGTTGGCGTCGTCGTTGGCGTCGTCGTTGGCGTCGTCAGCGTCGTTGCAGCTGTCCCACAAAGCGTCGAAGGCGCGACACAGCGCCTGCACCCGTGCTTGACCAGCGACGACGTCAGCGGACATGGTCGACACCGTAGCTGAGAGGTGCGCGATGAGTGAAACGGTCTGTGTGCTCGGCGCTGGGTCTTTTGGCACCGCGTTGGCGAAGCTGTTGGCCGAGGGCGGCCACAGCGTCTGCCTCGTGGCGCGCGATCCTGTCGTCGTCGACGGCATCCTCAACGACCACAAGCACCCGCGGCGGCTGAAGGGCATTCGTCTGCCGCCGGGGTTGAAGGCGACGATGTCGATCGTCGAGGGCGTCACCGGCGCGTCGCTGGTGGTGTCGTCGGTGCCGACGGTGGCGGTGCGCAGCGTCTGGCAAGAAGCCGGGCCTGCCCTCGACAAAGACGCCTACGTCATGAGCGCCACCAAGGGCATCGAGAGCGGCACGCTGAAGATCGTCAGCCAGATCCTCGAAGAGGTGGTGCCGGCGTCGTCCCATGGGCGCCTCTGTTATTTGTCGGGCCCGAGCTTCGCGATCGAGATGGCCAAGCGCTTGCCCACGGCGGTGACCATCGCTGCCCACGACGAGGCCGCCGCGGCCCACGTGCAGAACATCATCTCGACCGACTACTTTCGCGCGTACACGACCACCGACGTCACCGGCGTCGAGCTCGGTGGTGCGTTGAAGAACGTCGTCGCCATCGCTTCGGGCGCCGCCGCGGGCCTGGGCTTCGGCCAGAACACGCTCGCCGCGTTGATCACCCGCGGCCTCGCCGAGATCGGGCGCCTGGCGATCAAGATGGGCGCGTCGCCGATGACGCTGGCGGGCCTCGCCGGCATGGGCGACCTCGTCTTGACGTGCACGTCGCCGACGTCGCGCAACTACTCCGTGGGCCTGGGCTTGGGCCAGGGCAAGAAGCTCGAGCAGATCTTGAAAGAGCTCGGCGAGGTCGCCGAAGGCGTGAACACAGCGAAGTCCGTGCAGGATTTGGCGAAGCGTGAGGGCGTCGAGATGCCCATCGCAGAGGCTGTGCACCGCTTGTTGTTCGAGAAGACCGACCCCCGTGACGAGGTCATCGGGCTGATGGGTCGCAAGCTGCGCAAAGAGAACGGCTGAGCTTTGGCCGCAGGGCGCTCCGGCCGCGGCTGTCGTTTTCGTGGGCGAGCGTGCCGGCCAGATTTTCTTTCTTTTGCAGGCGGCCCAAGCAGGCGATTCGACGTCGACGGCACTGGAGCAGGCATGAACATCGTCGGCCTCTGTGGATCGCTGCGACCGGGCTCGAGCAACGAGCAGCTCTTGCGCGCCTGTGCTGCCCTCGCGCCCGATCTGCGGCTTTCCATCACCTCTGACGTCGGCGAACTGCCACACTTCAGTCCTGAACGAGACGTCGATCCCCTGCCCGGGGCGGTGGTGCGGCTGCGGTCCGCGTTGGCTGCCTGTGACGGCATCATTGTCAGCTCTCCGGAGTACGCGCACGGCATCCCGGGATCGCTGAAGAATGCCCTCGATTGGTTGGTCTCCACCACCATCATCAATGACAAGCCGCTGCTGCTGATTTCTGCATCACCATCGGGCGGCGAATTCGTGCACGCGCATCTGACCGAGGTGTTGAAGACCATGGGCGTGCCGCCGTTGGTGGAGTCGTTGCGCGTGCAGGGGCGGCCGGTGTTTGACGACGCCGGCCTGCCTGTCGACGTCGAATTGCGCGAGCGCCTGCTGCGGGGCGCGCGGGCGTTGGTGGCTCACATCGAGCGCGCGTCGAAGCCCGCCCCTGAAGGAAGTCGCGGTTGACGAAGCAGCGTCGAGTGCCTGGCGATCGACGACCTCAGGCTCAGGGGCGCACGCACCACTTCTGGATGGCGCCGTCGAGCAGCTTGGGCACGAGGTCTTCTTGCGCCTTCAGGCTGCCGATGCCGAGCACCGTCGACGTCACCGGCACGAGGCCCGCGCAGGTGAGGCGGCCCGTCCACGACTGCATCGACGACGGGATGAAGTCGCTGCGTGAGGTGTCGTTCTTCTCGAGCTCAGCGCGGCACGCGGCGGGCTCGCCCGTGGCGACCGTGCGCACGCGCGCGTCGTAGTTGGCGCTCAAGGCGAATTCGAAGCCCGAGGCCGCGTGATCGTCGACGACGAGCTTGGACGGCAGCGTGGCGCACAGGGCGGGCACGGCCTGTCCGCTGCGCGTCATGGCGGCGGTGGGATCGGCGCAGGGCGTCTCGCGCACCAGGCGCGACAGGCGCGTGGTGACGCCGACCTTCTCGGCCTGGTCGGCGTTGTTGCGCGCGATCTGGGCGAGCAGCGGCACGGCGTCGCAGCCGCGCTTCTGCTCTTCAAGCAAGTCAGCGAGGTCGATGACGGACCAGAACGCGCCCTTGCCAGTGACCTCGGCGGATGTGCGCAGGTCTTCTTCGGCGCCCTTGACGTCGCCTGCCTTGCGGCGGGCCTTGGCGCGCCACCACCAGAAGTCGCCGTCGTAGGGATCGTCGGCCAACATGCGCGAGGCGTCGTCGACGGCGCCCTTGAAGTCTTGCACCTGCATGCGCGCGCCGTAGCTCTCCCAATACAACCGGGGCACGGGGTCTCAGTGCTCGCGAAAGGCGTCGACGAGCTCGATGACG
>JANNAY010000234.1:0-5475 GCA_031384945.1 Deltaproteobacteria bacterium | reverse complement strand
CCGACTCTGACGCCCTCGCCCGGGCGATGTCGTCGTCACACGACGCGACACAGGTGCAGAGCGAGCACGGGCTGTCGACGCAGCCGCCATCGCAAGAGGCGTCGCAAGAGGGGCACTCGACGAAAGCGTCGTCGTCGCCCTTTTCTCGGGTGAAGACGGTTTGGCAGCGGGGGCACTCAAATCGCGCGAGCACGGCCGCAACCTAACAGAAGACCACCGCGGCAACGCCAGCCGGACGTCGGAGACGCACAACTTCGCGGACCGACTTGAAACGCCCGCATGGCGTGCGCTACCTCGACGAGGGATGAGGTTTTCGACATGAAGCTCTTGGCCGCGGGCGTCACCAACGTCGGCATGAAACGCGCGCACAACGAGGACAACCACATCCTCGTCCCCGAAGAGAACCTCTTCGTCGTCGCCGACGGCATGGGCGGCCACGCCTCCGGCGAGGTCGCGTCAGAGATCGCCGTGAACTCGGCGGCCGACTTCTTCAAGATGACGTCGGCCGACGAAGAGCAGACGTGGCCCTACAAAGAAGAGAAGGGCCTCAAGTACGAAGAGAACCGGCTCGTCGCCGCCATCAAGCTGGCGAACCGCCGCATCTTCGAGACGGCCCAGGCCGACGTCCGCAAGCGCGGCATGGGCACCACCATCGTCGGCGTGCTGTTCACCCACAACGGCGCCTACGTCGGCCACTGCGGCGACTCGCGCGGCTACCGCTTTCGCAACATGGCGCTCGAGCAGCTCACAGAAGATCATTCACTGCTGAATGACTACCTGAAAAACCACAAACTGACGCCCGAAGAGATCGAGGCTTTCCCCCACAAGAACGTCATCGTTCGCGCGCTGGGTATGAAAGACACGGTCCAGGTCGACGTCTCGCGGCTCGAGCCCCTGCCCAACGACCTCTACATCCTCTGCAGCGACGGGCTGTCGGGCATGATCAAAGACGAGCAGATGCAAGAGATCATGCGCTCGTGGCAGGGCGACCCGGCCCGCTGCGAAGACATTGATGGACTGTGTAAGAACCTGATCGACGTCGCCAACAAGAATGGTGGCACCGACAACGTCACCTGCGTCATCATCAAAGTCATCCCGTAGCCGGGCTCTTTCATTGCCCTATTGTGGCGGCTTCGCGATGCGCGAGACCTGACCCACGGCGCCGCCGGCGGTCCAGTAAACGTGGTCGGCGTCGACGACGACCGAGGTCGCCTGCGGCGCGGGCCGCACGATCTCGGGCGCAGCCGCCGCCGTCTTCAGCGCACGCACCAGCTGGCCGCCCGGCCCGCCGGTGACCCACCAGACGTGGTCGACATCGACGGCGACGCCCACGACGTCGCCGCCGTTGGCGATGTCGGTCAGAAAATTCTAGCCGCCGCGGGCGAGGTGAACGCCGCCGTCGGCGAGGGCGAAGACGACGTCGACGCCGTCGATCGAGGCGCGGGCGTCGACGCAGTCGGCCGTGCGCGACGCATAGTTCTGCAGCGTGCCGCCGACGAGGTCGGACAGGGCCATGCGCTGCACGGCGCCGAGGTCGTCGACGACGTAGACGAAGTCGTTGCTGGCGGCGACGCAGCTGGGAAAGCTGCGCGAGGTCGCCTTCGTCGTCGCGCTGTCGTTGACGACGAGGTTGTTGCTGTTGTTGCCGCTGTGCAGCCAAAAGATGTCGGGCAGGCTGAGCGCGATCTTCTGACCCTCGTCGTCGGCGAAGTTCACGCCGGTCTCGAGGGTGGTGCTGCCACCGCCGCCGATGGGCGTGCGCACGAGCTGGTCGACGCTGCCGCTGCCCTTCTCGACGACGTAAAGCACGTCTTCGCCAGCCGCGACCAACGTCGTCACGCCCTCGTTGCTGTTGCGCTGCACGATGATGGTGCTGTCGCCGACGACGTTGACCGCCCTTTTGTCGACGGTGCGCACGAAATCACCACCCGCCACGAGCGACTGCGATGTGAAAAACAACGCGGTGCCGCCGTTGGTGTTGAAGCTGAGGTGCGCCGGTTCTTTGAGTCCGTCGACGACGACGACAGCGGGGCAGACGCCGCCGGCCACGCAGCCTTCGTCGCCTTCGCCTTCGCCTTCGCCTTCGCCCTCTTCGCCTTCGCCCTCGACGGCGACGGGAGCACATTCTTTTGTGCAATCCGGATCGTCGCAGTCGACGTCGGAGTCGCCATCGTCGTCGGCTTCGTTGTCGCAAATCTCAGGCGCCGCATCGCAAACAGCAGCCGAGAACGGGGCAACAGCAAAGAGCGCGAGCGCGAGCGGAAGCTTCGATTTCATGGACTCACCTTAGCGGACAGAGAAGACGCGGGCGACGCCGTCGACGCCAGCATCGTTGAGCAGGCGCTGCATCGCGCGCGACAACAAGTCGCGAACGCCGGCGTCGTCGAGGCCGAGGCAGCCGTGGGCGTGCAGCGAGACCGAGAGGCGCCCGCGGTAGGTCAACAACACCGAGGCCAGCGGACCGCGCCGGCCCACCGGCGGCAGAATTCCCCACGACGAAGCGTCGTCGCCGTCGACGTCGACGACGCCCTTGCCGGGAAAGACGCCGACGTTCGAGACGTAGCCAAAGATGGTCTTCTTCGGATCGAAGCGCGTCAGGCTGCGCTTCAAGCGATCGTGCGAGAGGCGCGAGAAGAACGCCGAGACGAGCGTGGTGCCCCAGTGAAAGCGCCGGGCGAGCATGTCTTTCAACTGCGCCTGCACCGCTGACGGCGACAACGACGACGGAAACGGCACCAACAACGACGTCACCGCGTTGTCGTAGACCTTGGTCGTCGAGGTGCGCATGTTGACGGGCACCATCCAGCGCCGCGGGCTGTCAGCGGCCAAGAGCGCGTCGGCGCAGACGACGTCGAGGGCGGCGACGACGCCGGCGGTGACCGACGCCGAAGACGCCTTCAACGACGACACCAACGCAGACGTCGTCGCCACGTCGAAGTATGCGAGGGCCGGAGACGGACCGCCGGTCTTCTGCGCCCAGTCGGGCTCGCGCTTCCACTGCTGCGGCCAGCCGCGGATGACGCCGAGGTAGGCGCGCAAGAGCAGCAGCTTCGTGAAGAACCCCGGCGGCCGCGGATCGCCCACCGTCGGCATGCTGTCGATGACGAAGCCGCGGTCTTCGAGCAAGGCCGTGAACGCCCCGACGCCGTCGTGGTCTTCGTGGCGGATGTCTTCGGCGTCGACCACGGCGCCGTCGCCGAGTCGAATTCGGCGAAAGCCGATGTCCATCGGTTCGCCGAGCTCATCGAGCAAGCGAAACCGCAGCGCCGGCCACGTCAACGTCGACGTCGCCTTCTTCGCATCCTTCTTCGTGACCAGCTTGCCCATTACTGCGCGAGCTTCTCTTGCAGCTTCGGCCACGCCACAGGCGCGATCGTCTCGAGCAACCCAGAGACGGCGCCGATCGCCAGGCGGTAGAGCACACGCGACTTCACGAAGGTCGCGTCTTCGGTGAAGCGCAGCGTCAGCGCCAACGACGCCGAGTGGTACGTGGCGTCGTGCCAGCAGCCGGCAGGCAAGAACAGCGTCTCGCCTGCGCCAAACGTCGCGCGCCATCCCTGCAGCTGCTGCAGGCGCGGAAACCGCTGCACATCGGGCTTGAGCGGATCGACCTTTGACCTCGCTGTCAGCGGCAGCTGGTGCAGGTTCTTGCCCTGCGACGGCGCGAAGAGGTGCATCGACTTCTCGCCGAAGAAGACGGTGTGGAACACGTGGAACGGTCCAAAGTCGAAGTGCAGCGGCGTGCGCGAACCCTTCGATCCGAGAAAGAGCCACAGCAGGTCGTTGCTGTAGTTGGTGCCGAGCGGCGAGTGTGTGAAGTCGTCGACGAGCTCGGCAGCAATTTCGCGCGTGTGGCGCGCGGCGAGCCGCAGGTCTTCGTTCTTCTCGATGACGGCGTCGAGGTAGCTGTTGACGGTCATCTCGACGGGCACGCCGTAGTGGCCGGCGTGTCCTTTCGCCGCCTTCGTCGTCGTCACCGCCATCACCGGCTTGTCGCCGAACTTTTGGCGAAAGTAGTCGGGCGTCCACTTCGTCATCGCCGGCCAGTCATGACCGAAGCCGGTGAAGATCACGGGCCTCTCGGGCTTCAGGTGCTCTTCGACGAACTGCTCGCGCGACAGCATCGCCACCCGCGGCACCTGCGGCAGCGGCCACGCCGTCGATGGCACCAGCGACGTCAAATCGGTCATCCGATCAGGTCCCCGGCGATGAAGCGCAGCTTGCGGCGGGCTTCGAGGGCGCGCGCCTCGGGCGACGTCATGACGGCGCCGTCGACGACGCGGCCGAAGGGCGACGTCGGCTTCGACGCCTGCAACGACGCGGCGACGTTGGTGATGACCTGCTGCGCGACGCCGACGTTCTTCTTGAGCGTGGCGACGACGGCTTCGACGCTGACGGCTTCTTCGCTCTCGTGCCAGCAGTCGTAGTCGGTGGCGAGGGCCAGAGTTGCGTAACTCATGCCGGCTTCGCGGGCGAGCCGCGCCTCGGGCATGTTGGTCATGCCGACGACGCTGACGCCCCACGAGCGGTAGAGCAGAGACTCGGCCCTCGTCGAGAACTGCGGACCTTCGATGCAGATGTAGACGCCCTTGTCGTGCGTCGTCGTGCCCGTCTTCTGCGCCGCGGCAAGCAAGATCGGACGCAGCACCGGACAAATCGGATCAGAGAACGTGATGTGTCCGACGACGCCGTCGCCGAAGAACGAGCGCGGCCGCGCCACCGTGCGATCGATGAACTGGTCGATGACGACGAGGTGCCCCGGCGCGATCGCCTCTTTCATCGAGCCGACGGCGCTGACGCTGACGACGAATTCGCAGCCGAGCGACTTCAGCGCGGCCACGTTGGCCCGGTAGTTCACCTCGGTGGGTGTGAAGCGATGCCCGCGGCCGTGCCGCGGCAAAAACGCGGTGCGCGTGCCGCTGAGCGTGCCGATGACGACGTCGTCTGAGGGCAGGCCCCAGGGCGTCTGCACCGTGCGCTGCTCGACGTCGGTGAGGCCCGGCATGTCGTAGAGGCCCGAGCCGCCGATGACACCGAGAAGAGGCTTCTGATTCGACATGGCCTGCTTCTACTACGGCGTCGGCGGTGCGGCCGGCGGATCCAACGGCAACAGCGCCGACGTCGCCGCGGTCGACATCTGCATCGTCGTCTGCAGCTTCTTCCACTGCGCTTTGTCCCAGCGCCCCTTCGTCCAGCGGTGATCACGGCGCACGACGAAGACGCCGTTGTCGTCGCTGACGTCGACGCGGACGGCAAGGCCGGCGGTCTCGGCGACGCCGCCGGTGACGCCTTTGACGTTGGCCTTGAAGCCCTGGGGCACCGTCACGCGCAAGACCTCTTCGAGGCGATCGGTGTGGCGCAACACGACGGGCTGGGTGCGCGCCTTCTTCGACGCCAGCAGCCTCTCGTCCTTTGAGCCGAGCAGCGTCAGCGGCATCAACAGGCGGCCCTTGTGGGCGGCGCTCTCGTGCTCCA
>JANNAY010000210.1:0-4288 GCA_031384945.1 Deltaproteobacteria bacterium | reverse complement strand
CGCCCGCGGCGTGGCAAGCGGCCGATCCCAAGAGGGTCGGGGCAGACCCGGTGACCCAGCCCACGGGGGTCGCCCCAGACCCGGCAAATCCAGGTCGATCGCATCCGGAAGCGCTGAAATCGGTGGCACAGCGCGGGCAATGAAGGTCGGCATGAACGCCACCGCCATCACCGTGAAGCCCGCCGCCCGCAACCAGACCGCCCGCGCGGCCGAGCTGCAAGCGCACTTGCCGTTGGTGTGGAAGGTGGCCCGTCAGGTGGCCCGCCGTCTGCCGTCGTCGGTCGACGTCGAAGAGCTCGTCGGCGCTGGCACCGTCGGCCTCATCGACGCCATGGACAAATACGAGGTCGCCCGCTGCGATCGCTTCGCCGGCTACGCCGAAATCCGCATCCGGGGCGCGATCCTCGATCAGCTGCGCGAGATGGACTGGATGCCCCGCTCGGCCCGCAACAAGCGCAAGCAGCTTGACGCCGCCCAGGGACAGCTCGCCAACAAGCTCGGCCGCAAAGCCTGCGTCAGCGAAGTCGCAGAAGTGCTCGGCGTCAGCAGCGCCACCGTCGAGAAGATGCGTCGTGACGTGATGTCGGCCGAACGCGCCAAAGACGTTGACGTCGACAGCGGCGACGTCGGTGTCTCGGGCTTCGCTTCGCCCTTCGAGCGCCTCGCCGACCGTGAGCAGGGCGCCCGCCTCGCCGCCGCCATCAGCGCCTTGCCCGAGCGCCACCAGCAGGTGCTCTCGCTCTACTACGTGGAAGATCTGAAGCTGCGCGAGATTGGCGAGCTGCTCGGCGTCACCGAGTCGCGCGTGTGCCAGGTGCTCAAAGACGTCGTCGGCCGCCTGCGCGGCGCCGTCATCGACGACTGAAACAGAACCCCACTTGTGATCCCGGCTCCCACCTTTTTCTGGGACGGGGCTCAAGTCGGATCGAGCACGGTCGATGGCTTGGACATGTGCCCCCTCCAACGCCCCGCGCCGCTGAAGAACAACAACGGCGTCAGCGACGCCCACCTTGCCAAGTTGGAGCGCCTGCGCCGGGCCCTGTCGAACGGGACCTACCGGCCGCAGGCGCAGCTGATCGCCGCGCGCATGCTCACGTCAGGAGATCTGGCCTGAGTGAGCTTCGGTTCGTCAGGGATCTGTCGATGAGAGAGGACGCCGGCTCCTCCGGCAGATGGAGACGACCAGATGGCTGAAATCACCCCCCTTCGTGCTGCCGTCGTCGACGACGATCGGCTGCTGCGCGAGATGGTGAAGCGCACCCTCGAGGCCCGCGGCTACGTCGTCAGCGAGGGTGACACCGGCGCCGCCGGCCTGCGGCTGGCCCAGTCGAAGCCCGACGTCATGGTGCTCGACCTCAACCTGCCCGACCTTTCGGGGCTCGCGGTCTGTCGCGCCATCCGCAACAGCGGCGTGCCCGTCATCTTTCTCACCGCCACCACCGACGAGCGCACCATCGTCTCGTGTCTCGAGTCCGGTGCCAGCGACTACGTCCCGAAGCCCTTTGTGCCGCTGGTGTTGCAGGCCCGCGTCGACGCCGTCGTGCGCACCGCCAAGGCCGAGCAGGCGCGTCGCCGTCACACCGAAGAGCTCGAGACCGCCTACAACGCGCTGCGTGAGGCGCGCGCCGAGGTGGTGCTGCAGCACCGGCTCACCGGCCTCGGCGTGCTGGCCGCTGGCGTCGCCCACGAGATGAACTCGCCCCTCGGCGCGCTGATCGCGTCGCTGCAGTTCGCCATCCGCGAAGGCAGCGGCGACGACGCCGCCCGCAGCGAAGAGGTCGACGGCGCCATCGAAGACGCCCTCGCCGCCGCCACCCGCATCGCTGAACTGGTGCGCCGCATGGGCGCCATCGCCGGATCGAGCGAGCGCTGCATCCGCAAGGTCGACCTCAAGGCCCGGGCCGAGCAGGTCGTCGGCGCCTTTGCCGACGCCACCGCCACCCTGCGCGTCATCGGACCGCGCATCGAGATCGACGCCGTCGAGATCGAGGTGCGCGAGGTGCTCACGGCCCTGATCGAGAACGCCGTGCAGGCGACGCAATCGACGCCGAACGCGCGCGTCGACGTCTCCATCGAAGAAGACGCCGAGGGCGCCGCCGTCGTCGTCGACGACAACGGCCCCGGCATCGACGCCGGCGACCTGCCCTTTCTCTTCGATCCATTCTTCACGCGAAAGCGCGTGTGGAAGACCACCGGCCTCGGCCTCGCCATCGCCCAGGCCGCTGCCCGTCGCCACGGCGGCGAGGTCAGCGTCGTCGCAAATGGTCCGCTGGGTGGCGCGCGCGTGCGGCTGTGGTTGCCTCGCAGCGCCACCGGCCCGGTCGTCGGCGACGGCGCAAAGGCGTTGCTCGCCGAGCTGCGCAGTGATCGTTAAGCATGTTGCTGCAGTGGTGTCGCGCGCCTCGATCCGGTGCCGTTCGCTGCGCGACTTCTCGCGCGGCTCCGTCTGAGGTTGAATGCAATGGCAGCCAACGCCGGGGTGTCAGGTTGATGTTGTTCATTGAGCGCCAGCCATGAGTGGGCGCGGCACGGTCCTCGTCATCGACGACGATCCCATCGTCGTTCGCACTGTCCAGCGCGTGCTGCGCGGCGCGCAGATCGACACTGTCGACTTCGACAACGCCGACGCCGCGCTGGCGCAGCTCGAGAAATTGCCGGTGCACGCGGCCCTCGTCGACGTCTCGCTGCCAGGCATCTCGGGCTTGCAGTTCTTGCAGCGCGCCAAGCAAATTCGGCCGCAGCTCGAGGTCGTGATGATGACCGGCGGCACCTCGGTCGAGAACGCGGTCATCGCCATGAAGAACGGCGCGTACGACTACTTGTCGAAGCCGTTCGAGAGCCTCGAGAAGTTGCTCGCCGTCGTCGGCCACGCGCTCGAGCGCAGCGCACTCATCAACAAGAACTCGGCGCTGCTCGATCGCAACCAGCAGCTCGAAGCCCTGCTGTCGGTGCGCGACGACATGTCTGAGATCATCGGCAAGAGCCCGGTGATGCAGCCCGTCTTCGACACCATCGCCCGCGTCGCTGACACCCCCGCCACGGTGCTCGTCACCGGCGAGTCAGGGACAGGAAAAGAGCTGGTCGCTCGCGCGGTTCACCGTCTCTCAAAACGCGCGAAGAAGCCCTTCGTGCCCGTGAACTGCTCGGCCTTTACCGAGTCGCTGCTCGACTCTGAGCTCTTCGGACACATGAAGGGCGCGTTCTCGGGCGCCGCCGCGACCCGCCGCGGCATGTTCGAGTCCGCCGACGAGGGCACCATCTTTCTCGACGAGGTCGGCGATCTTGCGCCCGGCACGCAGGTGAGGCTGCTGCGCACGCTGCAAGAAGGTGAGGTCAGGCGCGTCGGCGCCAACGAACCCCTGCACGTCAACGTCAGAGTCGTCGCTGCCACCAACGTCGACCTCAGAGACGCGGTGAAAAAAGGCAAGTTTCGTGAGGATTTGTTTTATCGACTGAATGTCGTGAATCTCCACTTGCCGCCGCTGCGCGACCGCGTGACCGACATCCCCGATCTCACCCATCACATGATCAAAAAGGCGGCGGCCAAGATGTCCCGCCCCGTCGAAGGCATCTCCGACGCGGCGATGGCGCGCATGTGCGCGTGGCCATGGCGCGGCAACATCCGCGAGCTCGAGAACTCACTCGCCCGCGCCGTGGCGATGGCCCGTGGCTCGCGCATCGAAGAGAACGACCTGCCGCCCGAGATGCTCGGCGTGAGCGCTGACGCTGCCGTCGGCGACGAGGGCTTTGACCTGCTGCCCTTTGGCGAGGCCAAGCGCAGGGCGATGGAGTCTTTTGAGCGGCGCTACCTGAAGAAGAAGCTCGGCGAGCACAACGGCAACATCACCCGCGCCGCCGAGGCCTCAGGCATGGATCGCTCGAACTTCAAGCGCCTCGTGCGATCCGTGGTCGATGACGTCGAAGTCACCGACGAAACACCCCCCGGCGGGCTCCCCATGGTGAGCCTCGAAGACCTCGCCCGCGCCCGGCGCCGGTAGGCCGCTCCCAAAATCTGCCCAGGGATCCCCCGCCAGACGCCAAAAGCAGGAGGACTCCGCAGCCCGCGCGTATCGTTCCCGCGTGCTCCGCCGGATCGCTCTCTTGGCTTTTGTCGCCGTCGCTGCGGCGTGCGCGTCGTCGTCGCAGACCGTGACGTGGGAGACCGCGACCGAGACCTATCGCGACGAACAACCGATCGCGGCCGCTGAAAGGTCGACAGCGCGGGGCGGTGAAGCAAAACCCGTCGTCGTCGAGAAAGTCCCGCCTCCTCCGCCGACGCCGCCTGCGC
>JANNAY010000694.1:0-1590 GCA_031384945.1 Deltaproteobacteria bacterium | reverse complement strand
CCGCGGTGATACCCTCTCCGCGAAGCGTGAGAGGGTGGCGCGCAGCGCCGGGTGAGGTGCTTCGTCGACGACGCTGCCTCAGGCCATCGCGTCGACGGCCTCGACAGTGACGTCGTCGAAGAGGTTGACGCCGGCGTCTTTGGCCAGCTGCACATGCTTGAGCTGCGGGTCAGAGAGGTCGGCGACGGTGCCGCGGGGGGCGGCGCCGCCGGCGGTGTTGACGACTTCGACGACGGGGCGTGAGCCCATCTCGTCTGAGTTTCTGACGACGCGCACGACCTCGCCTGTCGTGATCTGGGCCATGTCGTTCGGCTGGTACATGCCGCACATCAAGCAGAAGCGCTGCAGCAGGTAGGGGTTCAAGCGGTGGCGCATGTGCTTGAGCATGAAGCGCAGCGACGCACGCAAGCTCAAGCGGTCTTCGTACGGGCGAATCGATCGCAGCACGTCGAAGACGTCGGCGATGGCGGTCAGCTGCGAGGCGAGGTGCGGACCGTCGGTGTAGCGCTGGTGGTGCTCGGCAGCGACGATGGCCTCGAGGCCGGCACCGCCCTGCGTGCGCAGCAAGATGCGCGCGCCCTCCATGCTGTGGCTGTCGACCATGGTCTTTTCGCCGGGCGTGAGCGGCGTGCGCTTGGTGAGAATCGTGTCGGGGATCGTCGTCTTGCCGACGTCGTGGACGAGGGCGGCGGTGCCGACGCTTCTGACGGTGCCTTCGTCGAGGCCGAGGCTGGCGGCCTGCGCGCTGGCCAGCAGGCTGACGTTCATCGAGTGCATCCAGGCGAAGTCTTCGCGGCCGCGCAGCGCCATCATCGTCGTCACCGGTGCGTCTGAGCGCAGCACGAGATCGATCATGGCGCCGGCGATCTCAGACAGCGCGCCGAGCTCGACGGCGCCGCTGGCCTTGGCGTTCTTGAACTGCTTGCCGAGGGTGTCTCTGCCGTTCGAGTAGACCTCGCGCATCGAGCGCACGACCTTCTTCTCGATCACCTCGAGGTGCCGCGCCGAGACGTGCTCGGCCCCGCGCCGCCGCAGCCACTGATCGATGTCCACCGCCGTCAATTCGGCGACGTCGACGATGAGCAAGCTCATCATGGTCTCAAGCTCTGACTGCGTCACCCCGCGCGTCACGGTGAGAATCTCGAGCCCGCGCTGCTTCATGGCCTCGACGAGCTTGTCGACCGTCTCGGGGTAGGTGAGCAGCGGAACGCCCGCCACCGAGATGCCCTGCGTCAACCCCGCGAGCGCGATGCTCTCGACGCCGGGCTGGCGCAGCACATCAGAAACGGTGAGCGCCAGCTGCTGCAGCGTGCGCTCGAGCGCAGGGTTGCCGGGTGCATAGAGCCGTCGCGTCATCAGCGCGGCGGCGAAGCGCACCGAGAGCAAGCGGGCGGTGTCGACGTCGACGATGGCCTTCAACGCGTTGCTCATGCCGTCGCTCCGCAGCTGTTCTTGTGGGCCCGGCAGAAGGCCCCCCTGGCCCCCCGAAACCGGGGGGAAATCGAACCCCGCGACACCGTCGAGCTCGGGGCAGGTTGTGTGTCGATGCTGCGAGGCTGCAATCGGCCGCGGGTGTGCACTTCCCCCCGG
>JANNAY010000187.1:0-4325 GCA_031384945.1 Deltaproteobacteria bacterium | reverse complement strand
AAGGATGTGACCACGTGACGGGCCACTGCCACGAGAGGTGCGTCGATGCCGATGACGTGAGCGACGATGTGGCCGACGGCTCGGAGTTGGCAGAAGGCAACACCGACAACGTCGTCTGCCCCGGCGACGTCGACGTCTTCGTCATCAACGACGTCGCCGCCTACGACGTCGTCAGCGTCGCCGTCGCCCCCGACGTCGACGTCGTCCTCGAAGACGCAGACGGCGTCATCGACGAAGGCGCGTTTGTCGACGCCGTCGTCCGCGCGCCGCCTGTCGTTGTGCGGGTGCACAACAACGAGACGCAGGCGGGTGCCGGCAGCCTGCGCCTCGCCATCGACCGGCTCGCCGACCGCTGCGCGGCTGACGACGAATTCGAACCCGATGACGTCTCGTTGGCCGAGGGCACGCCGCGGCCAGAGACGACGCGCGCGGATGGCGTCTTGTGCCCCGCTGACGAGGTCGACTGCGTCGAATTCGTCCCCGCCGACGACCGCGACTTCTACCTCGACCGCCTTGCCGGCGACGCCGACTGCGTCATCGACGGCGACGTTGGCGACAGCGCTTGCTTCGCCGATGGGCAGCGGTTTGCCGGCACTGCCGGGGTTCCGCTGCGCATGTGCGTTCGCACAACGTCGACGACGCCGGGCACGCCGTGGCATGTCCGCAGCGAAGCGCGCTGAGGTTCGCGGTGTCGAAGGCCTTCACCAAAGACGAAGACGACGTCGAGCCGAAAGAGCCGCCGCTGCCGCCGCGGCCGCGCGACCCGAACCCGATCACCGCGCGGGGGCTTCGTGAGTTGCAGCAGCGCTACGCGGCCTTCGCCGACGTCCATGCGCGTGACGCGCGGATCGTGAAGTCGGTTCTCGACACGGTGCGGGTCAAGCCCTCTAACGTCGACGAAGGCTTCGGCTGCGTCGTGGTCGTCGTCGACGACGAAGGCAAAGAAGCCGTCTGGGAAGTCGTCGGCCCCGACGAAGCTGACCCGGCGCAGCGGCGCGTCTCGCTCGCGTCTCCGTTGGGCCGCGCGCTGCGGGGCAAGCGCGTCGGGGACGACGTCGTCGTGCGCCGGCCCGCCGGTGATCAAGAGCTGCGCATCGTGTCCGTGACACCGCTCGAATAGCGCGGCGCCGCCTGCTGGAGTCAGCGAACGGGGGCCAGGACGCCGTCACAGACGACGCTGCAGCCGTTGGCGCAGGCAGTGACGACATCCACCGACCCACCGCCCTCGATCGCCGAAGAGCATTCGTTGGCGTCCACGTCGGGGAGACAGCCATCGTCGTCGAGACAACCGCAGCAGCGACCGATCTCTTCGATCGCCACGCAGCTTCCGTCGCAGAACGGCGTCTTTCCTTCAGGGAAGACCAGGCAGTCCGCGTGGTCCTCGCATTCTTCGGCCTCGCGCTCTGGCAGGGGCTCGGCCGCTTGGCAGCTGGCGAACGCAACTGTGATGACGATGGCCATGCGTCGCGCAGTGCGCATGTCGAGACCGTACATCACTCTGCCGCACCGGCCGTCTTGAACATCGTCGCCGTGGACCTCGGCGCGGCGAGCATTCTGTGAGCTGTCGTCGTCGATCGAAGTGTCTCGCCAGCGGGGGTCGCCTCTGATGTCGTGAGAAAGTGCCGCCCCATGGCGACCAAGAAAAAGAAGAAGCCCGCACCCCGCACCGCGACGAAGAAAAAGGCGGTGAAGAAGAAGCCCGCGAAGAAGCCCGCGAAGAAGGCCGCAAAGAAGGCGACGCGAAGGGAGGGGCGGGGCTCGCCCCCGCCCGCCGCAAAGAAGCCCGCGAAGAAGGCGCCCGCGAAGAAGGCCAAGGCGCCCATCGTCTGGAAGTTCAAGACGTCGAAGTCAGCCCTCGGCATCTACATCGACGAACACCTCGCCTGGATCGGCAACAGCAACGGCGAGATCTTCGGCGTCACGCACAAGGGCGAAGTGCAGCACCAGTACCAGCTGCCCAGCGGCGTGAAGTGCCTGATCGCCGACGACGCCTGGCGCTACGCCGGCTGCGACAACGGCAACATCTACGACCTCACCGGGCGCGTGCCGCGGCTCGTCTACGAAGTCGGAAAGAACAAAGAGATCCTGTGGCTCGACATCCACCGCGGCAACGTCGCCGTCAGCGATGACGCCGGCGGACTCACCGTCGTCGACGCCGAAGACAACCTGAAGTGGAAGCAGTCGGACAAGAAAGACGGCATGGGCTGGATGGTCCGCGTCGATCCGACAGGTGTGTATCACGGCGGTGATCGTGGTGTTACAAAGTACGATTGGCAGGGCAAGAAAGCGTGGTCGCTCAAGACGAGCGACATCTTGTTTGGCTGGCAAACCGATGACGCCGTCTACGCCGGCACCGTCGACGGCGAAGTTGTCGTCGCCAGCAAAGACAAGGGCAAGCAGCTCGTCGTGTGCAAAGTGCCCGACAGCACTCCGGCCTGCGCGGCATCGCCCGACGGCAAGTACATTTTTGCCTCGAGCACCCAGCAGATTTATTGCTTCGACGCCGCTGGAAAAGAGCTGTGGCACGTCGACAGCGGCTGCGGCGTCGCGATGTCGATGCAGTACTTCCGCGAGCACCTCTACATCGTCACCACCGATGGAACGCTGGCCTGCATCGACTCGAGCCCCGCGGCGATCGCGCGGGCGCGCAAGGGTGTCGTCGTCAAGTCGACGACGCGCAAGGCGCCGAAGGTGGCGGCGGCCGACACGTCTGTGCACGACACCACCGATGCGTCGAAGGGCGTCGTCGTCGAGTGCTTGAAAGAAGGCAGCAAGCTGCGCGTGCGCGTGGTGAGCCCCGGCTACCACGACGATTGGTTCTGCCAGTTTCCCAAAGACATCAGAGAGGCCGGCGCCCGCTACGTCGTCGACGACGTCAGAGAGGCCGCGCAGGGCGGCTTCTACCGCGTGTTGGGTGACATCAAGCGCCTGCGTTGAACACCAACACAAGAGCCTGCGCGCAGCGCGGCCCGACGTCCCCTCCCCGAAATTCGGGGCTGGGGGTCTCTTCGCGCGCTAAGAAGCATCATCGACAGCAGCAGCGTCGGCAGCTGCGTTGTCGACGACGACCGCTTCGTCGCGGGCCTTCTTGATGACCATGTGCTCGGCGGTGCGGGCGCGCTTGATGTTGCGCTCGCAGCCGATGGCGCCCAACCCGCGCAGGTTCGCCGCCGCCAGCACCATGCCCTCGCCGCAAAACGGATCGACCACCGTGCGCGACGCTGGCGCGTAGCGCACGACGAGGTCGACGCAGGCGAGGCAGGCGCGCTCGCCGAGGCCGCGGGTCCACGAGACGTTGCCGCCTTCGAAGACGTCGGGGACCGTGTCGGGGCGTGCACCTTCAATCAAGATGCCCTTCGAGAAACAAAGAAGATGGGTAAACGCCGCCCGCGCCGACGACACCGAGCCGTTCGGACGACGGAGCACCACCTTGCGTGCAATCAAAAATGCGCCGGTGCCTTCGAGGGCCTGTTGCACCATGAAACCCTTGTCGATCCAGCGGCCTTCGCGGCGGATGTCGGTCTGCGTCAGCACCAACAGGCCGTCGGGCGGCGTCTTCTCGATCAACAGCCGCGCGGTGTCGCGGAACCAATTCAGCCAGGCGGGAAACGACATCCCCGTCTCGCTGACGTCGGGGATCGAGCTGACAAAGCTGCAGCCCTCGAACGTTCGTGAGCGCACAAAGGCCAGCGCATCATCAACAACAAGCTCGCGAGAGAAACCGTCGGTCATCGCCGCCGACGCTGCAGCAGCACCAGCAACACGGCAACCGATCCGAAGGGCGTTGCTGCGCAGCCGTCGTCGTCGCTGACAGAAGCCGGCAGCACGAGTTCGCCTCCGCCTTCGCCTCCGCCTTCGCCTTCGACGCCTTCTCCTTCGCCAACGACGACGCCTTCTCCTTCGCCTTCCGCGACGACGACGCCTTCTCCTTCGCCTTCTCCTTCGCCTTCGCCAACGGCGACGTCTTCTCCTTCGCCTTCACCCTCTGGCGGCGGAGGAGGAGGAGGAGGAGGAGGAGGAGGAGGAGGACCAGCGCCTTCGCACGTCGACGATGGCAGGTCCTGGTAGGCGCCGGCGTCGACCCAATAGGTCACAGGACCCGCACAGGGACCGGTGAACGGATCGTCGCCGGCGCCGTCGATGCGCGGCTCGAAGTGCAGGTGCGGACCCGTCGAGAAGCCGCTGCTGCCGACGCGGCCGAGCACGTCGCCACACGCGACGGCCTGGCCCACGGCGACCGCCGGTGAGCCGAGCATCATGTGGCCGTAGAAGGTCTTCTTGCCGTCGGCGTGGTCGATGCGGACGTGGTTGCCGAAGCCGCCGCC
>JANNAY010000691.1:0-2136 GCA_031384945.1 Deltaproteobacteria bacterium | reverse complement strand
AGCCGTCAATCACGCGATTCGGATCGACGCGCAGGCCGACGACGGCCTGCCAGTAGCCAGCGTCGTCACCGGTCATCGGCGTCAACGTCAGCGTCTGGGGAAACGACACGTCGAAGCTGCCGTCGGCGGCGAACGCGGCTTTCAACTGCGGCGAGCGCAGCTCTTTCGCGGCGCGATCGTCGACGACGATGCGCACCTGCTTGAGCCCGTCAGCCGGGTTGTCGTCGACGGGCGGCGCGGGCAGCGGATCGACGTCGGGGGGATCGACGATCTCGAGCGGGGGCAAGACCGCGACGTCGATCACGACGTCGGGGCCGCCGACGACGAAGGGCACGAGCCCTGAGGCAAGGCGACCGGCGCCGTCCAACAGCAGCACGGCAAAGGCGCGGCGGTCGACGCTGGCGTCGCCGTCGTCGCTGCCGTCGAGGGTGCGCGCGCCGTCAACGGCGACGTTGAGGTGGGCCGTGAAGGCCGTGCCGTCGTCGACGAGGGCGTACGGCACGAGCTCTTCGCTGAAGCCGCCGTCGGCGGTGACGGTGGCGAAGAGCGCGAGGTCGGTGTGCAGCCGCGCGGTCTCGACGTCGGCGACACGGATGACGACGTCGACGGCGCCGCCGTTGTCGGTGGCGGTGAAGTTCAACGTGCCGTTGAGCGCGCGTCCGTCGGCGGTCTTCACACCGTCGACGACGACCGTGTAGCGCGTGCCCGGCACCAGCGCCGCGGCCATGCGCAGCGTGACCTCGGCGTCGCCGGTGGCGCTGGCGTCGGCCTCGAGGTCGCGCGGCGGCACCGTCGTGAAGTTGTGCACCGAAAAGGCCCCGGCGGCGGTCGGTTTGTCGATGGGCTCTGAGAAGCGCACCAGCACCGTCGTCGCGTCGATGGGTGTCACGCCCGCGAAGCCGTCGCCGAGCACCGCCAACGGATCGAGCGGCGGGTCACCACAGTCGCAGCCGCCCAGCATCGACAGCAGCAACGAGACGCAGAGCGCCCGTGTTCGACGTGCGCCTCGAGTGCTGGTGCGCCGCGAAGACCGTTCCATGTGCAGGTTCATCATTCGGCTCTCCGCGCGCGACCCAACGCCAAGTGAAATGCCGGAAACCCGGTTTTTCGCTTAAACGTGATTTCATCACCGAACAAACATTCAACCGTCACGACGCCATCGCCATCGTCGTCGCCGACGAGAAAGACGGCGTTGTCATTGCCGGGGTATTCTTGTCCATCACCGAAGACCGAAGGCCCGCGGGTGGCATCGGCAAACGCAGCGCCAGGCACGTTGGGATTTGCAGTGCCAAATGCGGTGGTGAACGAGGCAAACGCCTTCCACGACAGCGTGCTGCCGACGGGCACGTCGGCGATGCGCACGGTGTAGAGGTTGTCGCGGGCGGTGCGGTCGCCCTGACTGCCGTCGTCTTTGAGCTCGGGCTCGACACCAGCGAGGGGCTCGCCATCAGCAGGAAAGCCGCCGAGCGCCGCGGTGAAGGGATGGTCGGCGAGGTCGTCGCCGCCGTCGCTGCTGAGCGCGGTACCGACGACGAAGACGCCTTCGCGCTGCGCCGAAAGCGTCGCCGGCGAGATCGACCGCGACGGCGCCGCGGCGCTGCCGCCGGGGCCCACGCCGACGACTCCGGCGCTGTCGCTGATCAAATACGTGAGCACGACGTCGACGGTGGGCACCGCGGCGGGCGTCGTCCAAGTGGCCGTGGCCTGCGCCTGGTTGCCGCTGAGGTCGGTGACGCCGTCGACGGTGAGGGTGTGCGTGCTGTTGGCGGCCATCGGCTGCGTCTCGATGATCACGAGGTCGGCGCGCAGCGGCGCGAAGGTCGAGTTGAAGGCAGCGTTCTTCAGCTCGGCGCTGGCACCGGCCCTGACCGCGACGATCTGCGCGTTGGTCACCAGATAGTTCGCGATCAACGACGCGCTGTCGGCCGTGACAGGCTCGTTCCACAGCACCGCGAACGACGTCGGCGTCATCGGAAACACGCGCTCGATCTGAGGCGGGTCGAATTCGCCGAAGCCGGCAAATTCGACGTCGACGTCGTCGATGGCGTTGCCGGCGACGTCTTCTACGTTCGTGATCGACAGCGTGTACGCGACCTGCCGCTCTTGCGTCGTCGTCGTCAGCAAGACCTTGAGGCC
>JANNAY010000154.1:0-1837 GCA_031384945.1 Deltaproteobacteria bacterium | reverse complement strand
GACGCGGACGCCAGCGCCCCGCGGCAGCGGGCCAAGGGTGGCCCGCGCCGTCAGCGCATCGACGCCGTTCTGCAACAACTCGCGCACCACCACCTCGGGCCCCGAGTAGAGGTGGGCCGAGAGCACCTCGATGATGCCCCGAAGGTGGACCTGAAAGCGCTCACTCATGAAGACCCATCCGAGATGATCTGAGACTCAGCGAGCGAAGCGAGGCTGCGCGGGAAAGAACGGGCGTCGGTGGATGGGGCCGAGGCGGTCACACCCACAGGACTCGGGATTCAGCCGGGGCGGACGACCTTCAACACCGCACGCTGCTTCTTTGCCGCGTCGAACTTCAGCATCTCTTTCTGCGCTGCTGCTTCGTCGTCGCCGCCCTTGGCTTTGCCGGCGAGGACGTCGATGAAGTTGGGGTCGGTGTCGCCGTCGTCGCCGCCGCCGAAGCGGTGCTCGCCTTCAAATTCGTTGACGGTGCGCGTCAGGATGCCGTTGCCGGGCTGGTTGTCGAAGCCCTCGTTCGACGAGACCAACACCTGCCAGCCGACCTTCGCCGGATCGATGCCGCCGAGGTCTGACTTCTTCACGATGGCGGTGATCTCTTTGCCCTTGGCCGAGACCTTGGTCGGCAAGACAACTTTGTCTTTCAACGCCTTGGCCTTTTGATCGAGACGAGATGTGATCTCTTTGTTGGCTTGGGGTGACACAAAAATCACCTTCTCCCACCGCGAATCATCGGCGAACGTGCCGTTCTGACCCGGCAGCGTGCTGCTCTCGCCCGAGCCGGCCTTGCCGTCGGTGTCGACGTAAATCTGAAAGGTCTGCAGCGAGTAGCCGTTGCCGGGGGTGGGCCACTTGGCGCTCTCCCACGGGTCTTCGACGGCGGCATTCACACCAATGGTGATCTCGAGGTCGCTGCCCTTGTCTTTGATCTCGATCTTGGTCAGATCGAATGAACCTTTTTTATACTCAACCTTGGTCGGGTACTTGTACGCGCCCGGACCGAAGTCGTCGCCCTTGGGGTCATTGAAGGTGACACTGCCAGCAACGGCAGGCGCAGCGACGCAAGCAGACAACAGCGAAAAGGCGAGCGGCTTGAGCATTGTCGAATCCTCCTCGTCGACGTCAAGGGTGCTGTCGACGACGACGTTGCTGTAGCCCACGCCCTTGGTTCTGCAACCGGTCGAGAGGGCGTTGCCAGCGCCGGCGGTTGCGCCACAACGCGGCATGCCCGTCGTCACCCGTCTGAAAGAGCGGCGTCGCCCCTGCGTCGCGCTCGAGTCGACCATCTACGCGTTCGGACTGCCCTACCCCGCCAACGTCGAGCTCGGGTGGAAGCTGGCGCGCACCATCGCCGCCACCGGCGCTGAAGCGAAGACGTTCGCGGTCATCGACGGTGAGCTGAAGGTGGGTCTCTCTGACGACGAGCTCGATCGCATCGCCCGCGGCAGCGAAGCCGGCGTGCTCAAGCTCAACGCCTCTGATCTCGGACCGGCCATGGCCCTCGGCATGACAGGTGCCACGACGGTGTCGGCGACGATGGCGCTGGCGGCGGGCGCCAAGGTGCGCATCTTCGCCACCGGCGGCATCGGCGGCGTGCACCGAGACGCGGTCTCGACCTTCGACGAGAGCCAAGACCTCACGGCCCTCGCCCGCTATCCCCTCGCCGTCGTGAGCGCTGGCGCCAAGGCCATCCTCGACCTCGGCAAGACCCTCGAGCGTCTCGAGACCCTCGGCGTGCCGGTCATCGGCTTTCAGACCGCGGCCACCGGATTTCCCGCGTTCTACACGCGCGAGTCTGGCCTCCCCTTGCCGCTCTCTGTCGATGACGTGCCCACGCTGG
>JANNAY010000065.1:0-1616 GCA_031384945.1 Deltaproteobacteria bacterium | reverse complement strand
CAGAGAGGCCGGTCTCGTGCTCGCCGCCATCAGCGGCCGCAGCTCGAAGAACGTCGAGGCCCGCTTGAGCGAGCTCAAGGTCCCCCACATCCGCCAGGGCGTGTGGAAGAAAGCCGCCGAGCTCAAGGGCATCCTCGACATCGTCGGCTGCTCGTTCGACGAGTGCGCCTACATCGGCGACGACGTCAACGACCTCTCTTGCTTGCGCCGCGTCGGTCTCGCCGGCGCGCCGCGCGATGCCGACCCCGCCGTCCTCGCCGTCGCCCACTGGGTCAGCGCCCGCGACGGCGGCCACGGCGTGCTGCGCGAATTTCTCGAGCTCGTCCTCGTCGCGCAGCAAAAGTGGACCTTTGACGACGAGCCGCTGCCGTGACTCGCCATGTGTCCGCGCGCGCGCCGACAACCACGCCGACAACCACGACGGCGCCACGGGTTCAGCCCGCGGCGAGAACGTCGATCAAACGGTGAAGCTGTCGCCGCAGCTGCAGCTCTTCACTTCGTTTGGGTTCTTCAACACGAAGCCCGACTTCATCAGCGACTCTTGCCACTCGAGCACCGAGCCCCCGAGATAAAGCAGCGACTTCGGGTCGACGACGACCTTGGCGCCGTAGGCGTCGAAGACCTTGTCGCGGGAGTCGGGGCCCGGCGTGAAGCTGAAGGTGTAGCTGAGGCCAGAGCAGCCGCCGCCCTGGATGCCGACGCGCAAGAGCTGACCGACCTTGCCCTCTTTCTCGGCGAGGGCCGCGATCTTTTGGGCCGCCCGCTCGGTGAGGGCGATCTTGTCTTTGGGCACGACCATGGCCGGCTCCGTCGACGCCGGCGCCTTTTTTGATCCGATGCCCGTCAGTTGCGTCGCCATCTCAGGCCACCTGCGCATGGCCAGAAGCCAACGACGGCTCGGTGCTCTTGCCGTGCTTGCGCGCATACGCCTCGACGGTGGCGCGCACGCGGACGTCGACGTCGGCGTCGGATTCGCCTTCGACGCGGTTGGCGCCGGCCATCTTCTTCTCGTGGTCAAGGACCTCGGAGACGGCCAGCAGGCCCTTCTTCTGCTTGTAGTCGTAGATGGCCGCTTTGACGGCTTCTTCGGCGAGCACGCTGCAATGAATCTTGACCGGTGGAAGCGCCAGCTCTTCGGCGATCTGTGAGTTCTTGATCTGGTCGGCCTGGTCGATGGTCTTGCCCTTGACCCACTCGGTCACGAGCGAAGACGAGGCGATGGCCGAGCCGCAGCCGAAGGTCTTGAACTTGGCGTCTTGGATGACGCCGTCGTCGTCGATCTTGAGCTGCAGCTTCATGACGTCGCCGCAGGCGGGGGCGCCGACGAGGCCGGTGCCCACGTCGTCGTCGGCCTTGTTCATCGAGCCGACGTTGCGGGGGTTTTCGTAGTGGTCGAGCAGCTTGTCAGAGTAGGCCATGGCGATCTTCCTTGAGATTCAAAACGAAGGTGAAAGCGAAAGTCTGCGAGAGGTTTCGTGACCAGAGGCTGGGCGCCCGATCAATGCGAGGCCCACTGGACGGTCTTCAGGTCGATGCCTTCTTGCACCATCTCCCACAGCGGCGAGAGCTCGCGGAGGCGGTTGGCAGACTTGACGACGAGGGCGGCGACCTCGTCG
>JANNAY010000063.1:0-6714 GCA_031384945.1 Deltaproteobacteria bacterium | reverse complement strand
GGCGCTGTCGGTTGCTCGGCCGTCGGTGGCGTCGAGCACGACGGCTCTTCTGAGGGCTGTAGCGGCTTCGACCTTGGCGAAGACGAATTCGTCGTCGACGACAACGGCGTCGTCGAAGCTCAGCATGCGCACGCGAATTTGCGACGACGGCGAGAAGCAGCCGCGGCCGATGACGTCGCCGCGGTGGTCGACGACGCTGACGACGGCGCCGCTCTTGGGATCGCCGCTCACGCTCTCGATGGCGCCCGAAAAGATCCACGGATGACGACGACGGATCGCGCGGTCTTTGCCGCTCTTCAAACGCACAACGCCCGCATCCGTCGACCAGCTCATTCAGCCGTCGTGACGGAATTTCCACAAGAGCACCAGCAGGGTCAGCATGGCGACGACGACCGCGGCGATCTTCGGCGCGCTGTAGGGCCGCTCGCCGTGCACCGCGCCGGTGACGGCGTTGACGACGACGACGTAGGCGTGGCCGCGGTAGCGCCGCGCGTAGATCCACAGCGGAAACAGCACGTGCTGGTAGCGCAGCCCACCCATTCGTGTCTCTTGCAGGTGCACACGCTGCTCATCGCCGCCGATGCGCTGCTTCACGTCGCGCGCGAGGTCAGCATGAATGCGCGCAGCGGCGTCGTCGAAGCCGTCGTCGAGGTCGACGCTGCCTTTGTGCGCCTGCCAGCCGTGCAGCGCCGCGTCGGTGAACGGCCGCAAGCGGTGCGTGGGCCACGGCTCGAGGCCGCGCAAGAGCGACGCCTCGATGCTGCGAAAGGCGGGCACGACGACGTCACGAAAGGCCCGCTCGAACGACCCAGCGCGCGCCGACCAGCGCACCTTGCGCTCTGTCTGCGGCTTCTCGGTCGTGATGGTGGGCTTCTCGACGTGGTGGACGTCGCCACGCTGTCCGGCGTAGCGGGTGACGGTGAACGCGTCGAACAAGAAGAAGGGCAGGTAGACGCCGTCGACGCCGCCTTCAACGACGGCGTTGTCGACGAAGTCAGCGGGGGCGAACCAGCGCGAGCGTGTCCAGGCGGCGAGGTTCTGCTTCGCCAGCGCTTTGTCGACGACGAAGGTGCAGACGGCGTCGACGTTGCCGACGTTGAAGGCGCTGTCTTTCTCGACGTGCGCGTCTTTCACCTGCAGCGGCGTGTCGCAGTACGCGCACGACGACGACGTCAACGTGCCAGCAAACACGACGACGGCGCCGCAACCACGGCACTTCAATTCAGTTCTCGACCCCGACGCTGACGACGACGCCGACGACGCCGACGACGCCGCCGACGACGACGCCGCCTTCGCTCTGTGCGCCTTCGCCTTTGCCTTCTTCTGCTGGGCGAGCGCCGCGTGCAGGTCTTTCTTCGTCGGCACGGGACCGCGGGCGAGGTCTTCGGCGTGGCCGCAGTGTGCGCAAGCGAGCCGCTGGGTGGCGACGTCGAACGCCATCGACGCACCGCATCCCGCACAGGGGTAGGACTTCCCCTCCGCCGGGGCGGGCCCTGATCCATCGCTCATGCGCACACGCTACCTCGACGAGAAACCGTCGGATCGGGCATAACCCCGGCATGCGTTTCACTGTCCGACTGCCTGCCTTTGCTGCTGGTTCTGTGCTCGCTGGTTCTCTCGCGGTCGCTGGCTGCAGCGACCTCGGCGCCATCGCCCTCGGCGGCGATGAGACCGACGACTTCAAGATCGGCGACAGCGCCGCCACCGCGCACCTCGCCGCCGCCCTCGACGGCGGCGACGACCTCACCTTCAAGCAGCTGTTCGAGCAGGGCGACGGCCTGACGTTCAAGGGCGACGCGCCGAACCCGACCAAGCTGTTGGGCGACACCAACACCCGCGACGACGACTTCGCCACGAGCGGGCGCTTTCCGCTGACGGTGCTCTCGTACAACGTCGCCATGCTCGACGTAGACCTGCTCGGGTTCATCCCCTACGCCGAGACGCCCGAGCTCAACACGCGGCGCAAAGACACGCCGGCGAAGATCCTCGGGCGCGGCGCTGACGTTGTGCTCTTGCAAGAGGTCTGGCTCGACGAAGACGTCGCCGAATTCTTCAAGACCGCCGACGAGCTTGGCTACACGGGCTTCGTGCACGACCGCAGCGGTCACAACGATGGCCTCGCGGTGTTCATCAAGAACACGGCCATCGCCGGCGGCACCACGCAGCAGGTCGACTTCGCGGCCTACGGCTCGCAGATCGGCACCGAGTACTTTCCCGGTCCGGGCATTCAGCGCGGTTGGTTGGCGGTGCGATTTGTTCACCCTGACATCGGTGGCATTCGCGTTTACGACACACACATGCAGGCGTTTCCAGAGAACTGGGCAGGTCGCATGAAACAGGGTCGTGAGCTTGGCATCATCATGCGCACGGCGCCCGAAGACGAAGGCACCCCCGACGACGTCAGCATCCTCGGCGGCGACTTCAACGCCGGCCCCTACTACAAGAAAGCCGAGTGGGATGCGCCCGGTGGTGTGAAACAAGATCGCTGGTTTCACAACACATTGTCGTACCCTGTTCTTCTCACCTACGGCGATTTGATCGACCTCGCGATCATGGGGCGTCCTGCCGAAGAAGCCCTCGCCGACATCACCCTCGGCGACACCGTCGTGAACGACGCCGAAGCCTCTGTCGACGTGCCCGGCGCCGAAGAAGGCTGGTGCGACAAGACCCCAGCGATCACGTTCACGGCCACCGACTGCAACTCGCTCTACTTCGAGCAGTACGCCGGCACCGAGTACCCGGCCCGCCTTGACCACGTCTTCGGCCACGACCCCGACGGCCGCATCGTCTCGTCGCACTCTGAGGTGGTCTTCACCGAGAAAGAGCGCTTCGGCGACGTCGACGTCGAGCCCAGCGACCACTTCGGCGTCGAAGTCGACCTCTTGATCACGGGAAAGAAATGAGCGTCTTCAACGTTCCCCCCGCCGCCTTTGTCGAGCTCAACGGCCTGCGCGGTCTGCGCATCGCGCGGCTCGGCACCCAAGACGACGGCCGCACCCTCGAGGTCGTCGAAGGCATCCGCGGCGTCGTCATTCCCGTGTTGACGCATCCGTCGGCCGAGCACGGCCGCGTGCTGACGGGTCGCATTCGCTTCATGCAAGACGGCAACGTCGTCGACCTCGGCCCTGGCGACCGCTGGGAAGTAAAGGCCAACAAGTCGCAGGGCCCGCACCTGATCCTCGAGAACAACACGCAGGTCGCCATCTTGCGCGACGGCAAGAGCGCCCTCGACGCTGTCTGAGAAGACCACTTCTCTCACCGAAGCGGGCCTCATGAATGTGGCACCCCCTGCCCATGGCCGCGGTCGTGACGTCGTCGATCACCGCAGATCACGGCCGCTATGGGGGCCTGCATCGCGCTGGTGATCAGCTTCGCTGATCGAAGCAGGCCCCCACAGCGGCCGATGCAAACCGGGATCGAAGATGCTGCGGCCGCGCCCATGGGCTGAGCATTCATCACAACTTGACGGCGCAGCGAGGAGTTAGCGACGCCGATGGCTGAACGGGTGGGGCCTGCTCGAATGGCCTCGATGCCCCCACGCAACCTTCTCGTCGTCGTCGCGTTCGCCATTCATCGAGACCTCAGAGCTTCGGGGCGATCTCTTTGGCGGCGTAGGTGAGGATGATGTCGGCGCCGGCGCGCTTGATCGACAAGAGCGACTCCATCATGCAGCGGTCGCCGTCGAGCCAGCCGTTGGCGGCGGCGGCCTTCAACATCGCGTACTCGCCGCTCACGTGGTAGGCGGCGACGGGGACGTCGACGGCGTCTTTGACGACCTTGACGACGTCGAGGTAGGGCAAGGCCGGCTTGACCATCACCATGTCGGCGCCCTCGGCGATGTCGAGGCGCACCTCGCGCAGGGCCTCTTTCTGGTTGGCCGGATTCATCTGGTAGGTCTTCTTGTCGAGGCCGCCGCGGGGCGCCGAGTCGAGCGCGTCTCTGAAGGGGCCGTAGAAGGCGGAGGCGTATTTGACGGCGTAGCTCAAGATGCAGACGCGCTCGAAGCCGTTGTCGTCGAGGGCTCTGCGGATGGCGCCGATGCGGCCGTCCATCATGTCGCTGGGGGCGACGATGTCGACGCCGGCGCGGGCCTCGCACAGCGCTTGTTTGCACAGGGCGTCGACGGTCGGATCGTTGACGATCTCGAGGTTCTTCTTCTTTGAGCCCGGCCATTCGACGTCGTCGAGCAGGCCGTCTTGGCCGTGCGACGTGAAAGGGTCGAGGGCGATGTCGCCGATGATCATGACCTCGGGCACGGCGTCTTTGAGGGCTTTGACGGCGGAGGGGAGGAAGCCATCGTCGTTCCATGCTTCTTCGCCGCCGGGGGTCTTCTTCGCGTCGTCGATCTTGGGGAACAACGCGATGGCGGGCACGCCCATCGACGCCAGCGCTTTCACCTCTTCGATGAGCAGGTCGACGCTGAGCCGCGCTTGTCCGGGCATCGAGGCGATTGGCTCTTTGCGGTTCTTTCCGTCGACGATGAAGAACGGCATCACCAGATCGGCGGGCGTCAGCACGGCCTCGCGCGACATGCGGCGCAGCGCCTCGGTGCGACGCAGACGACGGGGACGCTCGACGAGGGACAGGGTCATTGCGGAGCCTCTTGCGTTGGCGACGTCGTCGCATATCACTACGCTGGCTCTTGCTCGATCGCTGTCGATCGCGCGCTTCTCTCCGTCAGTGTCACGGTCGTCACGAGGTACTTCATGTTCGGTCTCGGCATGCCGGAGCTCATCGTCATCATGGTGATCGTGCTCTTGTTGTTCGGCGGCAGCCGACTGCCGGGCATCGCGTCGGGCCTCGGTGGCGCCATCAACTCCTTCAAAAAGGCGCTGAAGGGCGACGAAGACAACCGCACGCTCAACGCCGACAACAGCGCCGCCACCAAGGTCCCCGCGCCGTCTGAAACGACGACCAAGCAGGGTTGATCAGACGCTGATGCGCCGCGCCTTCGTCGACGACGACCGCCTGCAACGTTTCAGCGGCGGTCCGCTGCAGCTTCCTGAACGCATCGCGTTTCGCTTCGCGCGCGTCTTGCGCCTCGACGATGGCGCCGACGTCGAAGTCTTTGACGCTCACGGCAACGCCGTCAGAGGCAAATTCAAAGCCCCCGAATTCGTCGTCGACGGCGTCGCCGTTGTCGTCGACGACGGCCTGCCGCCGCTCATCGTCGTGCAAGCGCTGACCAAGACCGACAAGCTCGAGCTCGTCGCCCAAAAGGCCACCGAGCTCGGCGCTTCGCGCCTGGTGTTGTGGAAGGCGGCGCGCGGCGTGGTGAAGCTCGACGAAGAGCGCGGCGACAAGAAGGTCACGCGCTTGCAGCGCGTCGCCGACGACGCAGCCCGACAATCCGGACGCGCGAAGCCGCCTGTCGTCGAGGGTCCGCTGCGCACCGCTGAGGTCGTCGCGTTGATCCGCGCCCACGTCGGCGGCGGCGCCCTCGCCGCCATCGGCGTCGTCGACGCTGACGCCACGCTGTCGACGGTGCTGCGCGAACAGCAGAGCCGCCTGCGCAGCGGCTTCATCGTGGTCGTCGGCCCCGAAGGCGGCGTCGCGGGCGACGAAGAAGACGCCTTTGTCGACGCTGGCGCTGTCGGCGTCCGCTTCTCTCGCTTCGTGCTGCGCACCGAGACCGCCGCGCTCGTCGCGCTCTCGGTCGTGCAGGCTGGCCTCGGCGAAGCATGAAGCGCCGGCTGCTGGTGTCGCTCGCGTTGGTGCTGGCGTCGTGCTCGCCACCACCAGCACCCGCGCCCGCACCACCCGCGCCCGCGCCTGCGAAGAAGAAGAAGATCCTCGACGACGATCAACGCCGGGTGTTTCGTCCCCTGCCCGCGCGCTTCGGCACCGCCGGCACACCAGAGCAGATCGCGCTCGGCAAGGCGCTGTTCTTCGACCCGCGCTTGTCGGCGAGCGGCGACGTCAGCTGCCAGAGCTGCCACATCCTCGCCCACGGCGGTGACGACGACCGCAGCGTCTCGGTCGGCCACCAACAACAAGCCGGCACGCGCAACGCACCCTCGGTGTGGAACGTCGCCGGTCACTTTCGCTTCTTCTGGGACGGCCGCGCCGCGACCCTCGAAGAGCAAGTGCGCGGTCCGATGCTGAACCCCAAAGAGATGGGCAACGGCAAAGACGTCGACGTCGAGCGAGCCCTGCGCAAGATCGCCGGCTACGCGCCGTTGTTCGCGGCCGCGTTTCCTGAGCGCCCCGTCGTCGACGTCGACAACGCCGCCCGCGCCATCGCGGCGTTCGAGCGCGAGCTGCGCGCGCCCTCGCGCTACGACACATGGGCCGCTGGCGACGACGACGCCCTCGACGACGCCGAAGAAGAAGGCGCCCTCGCCTTCATGGCCACCGGGTGCATGAGCTGCCACCAGAGCGGCCTCTTCGGCGGGCTGATGTTCCAAAAGGCCGGCGCGGTGAAGCCGTGGTTCAACACCGCCGACAAAGGCCGCGCCGCCGTCACCGGCAACGTCGACGACGAATTCGTCTTCAAGGTGCCGAGCCTGCGCAACGTCGCGCTGACCGCGCCGTACTTCAGCGACGGCAGCGTCGATGAACTGCCCGAGGCCGTGCGGCGCATGGCGCGTCACCAGCTCGGCAAAGAGCTCAGCGACGCCGACGTCGCGCGCCTGGTGAAATTCTTGAACACGTTGAGCGCCGACGTCGACGGCGACGAATTCACCGCCCTCGTCGAGGCGCCGACGCTGCCCT
>JANNAY010000058.1:0-1810 GCA_031384945.1 Deltaproteobacteria bacterium | reverse complement strand
CCCGTCGCCACCAACGACACCGCCGAGGGCCGCGCCAACAACCGCCGCGTCGAGATCGTCGTCAGCCCCGCCGAGCGCAAATAAGCGCCCAGCCACTCACAACTCACAAGAAAAGAAGCGGCCGTGGTGGTCGCTTCTTTTTTTGTTGTTCAGCCGCCGAGCTCTTTGATCACGTTCGAGCCAATCACCAGACGCTGGATCTCGCTGGTGCCCTCGTAGATCTCGGTGATGCGGGCGTCGCGGTAGTGGCGTTCAACCGGATACTCGGTCACATAACCATTGCCGCCGAAGATCTGGATGGCCTGGTGCGCCACGTACGTCGACGCCTCAGACGCCGCCAGCTTCGCCATCGCCGCTTCTTTCGTATACTTCGCGCCGCTGTCTTTCAGCGTCGCGGCGCGCCAGGTGAGCAGGCGGGCGCCTTCGACGCGCAGGGCCATGTCGGCGATCTTGAACTGGATGGCCTGCAGCTTCTCGATGGGCGCGCCAAAGGCGAGGCGCTCTTTGCTGTAGCCGACGGCGGCTTCGAGGGCGGCCTGGGCGATGCCGAGGGCCTGGGCGGCGATGCCGATGCGCCCGCCGTCGAGGGTGCCCATGGCGATCTTGAAGCCGGCCCCGGGCTCGCCCATCAACGCGCTCTTCGGCAGGCGGCAGCCCTCGAAGATCAGGTTGCACGTCGACGACGCGCGGATGCCGAGCTTGTCTTCTTTCTTGCCGAGGCTCAGGCCCTTGGAGGGCATCGGCACGAGAAACGCCGAGATGCCTTTGTGTTTGGCGGCGCGGTCGGTGGTGGCGAAGACGATCGCGGCGTCGGCTTCGTAGCCGTTGGTGATCCACGCTTTGGTGCCGTTCAGCTCCCACTCGTCGCCGACCATCGTCGCCGTGCACGCCGCGGCGCCGGCGTCGCTGCCGTTGCCGGGCTCAGAGAGCGCGAAGCAGCCGAGCTTTTCGCCCGATGCAAACGGTGCAAGAAACGTCTTCTTCTGCTCGGCATTGGCATACTTCGAGACCGGATCACAGTAGAGCGAATTGTTGACGCTCATGACCACGCCCGTCGACGCACAGCCGCGCGAGACCTCTTCCATCGCGATGGCATACGCAAGGTTGTCGAGGCCGCTGCCGCCGTCTTCTTCTTTGATGGCGATGCCCATGAAGCCGAGCTCTTTGAGCTTTTGCACCTGCGCCTTCGGAAACAGGTGCTCTTTGTCGTGGTGCGCCGCTTTGGGGGCGAGCTCGTCGTCGGCGAGCTTGCGGGCGATCTTGCGAATCTCTTCGTGGGTCTCGCTGAGCTTGAACATATGCGTCCGCGTTAGCGCCCCCGATCAACGTCGTCACCGGCGATCCTGCTGTGTGTCTTTTGTGTGGCCGCTACAGCATCGCCAGCTGCTCGCGGTATTCGCGCTCGAGGCGCCAGCCGTCGGCGTTGAAGCTGCGGACGAATGCCGCGACGTCGTTGGTGCTGGCGGGCGGCGCCGACCAGCGGCGGGTCATCGCCGGGTCTTTGGCGTCGCCCGGGTAGCCGGCCACGAGGCGGCCGAAGCGGTGCAGTGAGGCATCGAAGCCGGGGAACGCGCCGGCTGCAGCGCCGTGGACGACGGCGCCGTCGAAGGTGACGACGCAGTGGTCGCCGACGCTGTCGAGGGCAACGCGTTTGGCGACGGCGTCGGGGACGTGTTGTCCGGCGACAGCGCCAAGCAGAAGTGTGAGCAGCGAGACGCCCGACGACGCCGCGCGCCGCTCGGCCACAGCGCCACCGACGACGACGAGCTCGCGCCGTCCGAGGTCGCGCTCACCCCCGCCGACCTCGTCG
>JANNAY010000056.1:0-1753 GCA_031384945.1 Deltaproteobacteria bacterium | reverse complement strand
ATCGCCCTCGCAGATCAGCCCACGTCGCCCGAAGCAATTCCCGTGTGATCACTGCGTGTCGGTCGCAGGACTAGTCGACGACGTAGTCGAGCGGCCGCTCGCACACCGGGATGTTGGGATTGCCGTGGCTCAACCGCAGCGTCGCGGTCGCGGCCTCGCCGCGGCTGACGAGCAGCCCGAAGCGCAAGACGCCGCCGCCGTCGTCGGTGGGCGGCAACAGCGAGAACCCAGGTCGCGAGGCGTCGACGAATTCTCCCGCGACCTGGTTGGTCGCGAGCGCGGTGCCGTCGCTCAGCGACAAGCGGTGAAAGATCGGGTTGGCGTCGTCGGTGATGACCTCGACGGCGTCGCAGGCGGCGCCGTCGACGAAGAATTCGCCGACGCCGGCCTCTTCGACGGGCGGCTCACAGGCGAGCAACAACAGCAGCGGACACAAACGAAGCATCACGGGCTCTCCACTCCGGCGCAGGCGGACTCGACCGGGGTTCTACCGAACCGGCGCTAGCGGCAGAGGTTGGTGACGTTCACCGCCTCGTTCTTCTCGTCGATCTCCCAGACGTCGCCCTTCATCGAGTCGATGCCCACAGCGCGCGCCTTGAACGCGTTCGCCGTCGCCGAGACGATCTGCGCCAACGACGTCGACGGCTCAGTCGCAGGCGCCGGGGTCGGCGAGCTCGTTGGCGAATTCGGCGCCGTCTCGTTCTCTGACGAAGCCTGCGTCGTCTTTGACGAAGACGTCTTCGGTGTCGTCGTAGGAGACGGTGACGCGGTCGCCGTCGACGACGTAGCTGCCGGCGAATTCGTCTTCGCCGATGACGACGGCGGCGCTGCGGTCGGGGCAGAACAAGACGCCGTCGAAGCAGCCGGCGGCGCGGCAGGCGATCGCGCGGGCGACGTCGAATTCGCCGGCTTCGCCCTCGCCTTCGCCTTCTCCTTGTCCTGCTTCGCCTTGATCCGGCGGCGGTGTGCGCTGCGGGCACGCGGCCATGACGACGACGAGGAGCAAGAGGGCGCGCATCGCCCGGAGGCTAGCAGTGGGGCGAGGTTGTTACGGGTGGGGCATGGCTGCTACGACGTCACGCATGAGTTACGCCCCCTTCGTCATCGAGCAGACGGCCCGTGGTGAGCAGCGCTACGACATCTGGTCGCGGCTGCTCAAAGACCGCATCGTCTTTCTCGGCGCCGCCATCGACGACGACGTCGCCAACGACGTGGTCGCGCAGCTGCTCTATCTCGCCGCCGACGACGGCGAGAAAGACATCATCATGTACATCAACTCGCCGGGCGGCTCGGTCACCGCTGGCTTGGCCATCTACGACACGATGCAATACGTGCCGTGCGACGTGCAGACCGTCTGCCTCGGGCAGTGCGCGTCGATGGGCGCCGTGCTGCTCTGCGCGGGCGCTGCGGGCAAACGACAGATCCTGCCGCACAGCCGCGTGATGATTCACCAGCCCCACGGCGGCGCGGGCGGCACGTCGGCTGATATCGAGATCCAGGCGAAAGAGATCATGGGGCTCAAGCACCGCTTGAACCAGATCATCGCGAAACACTCAGGCAAGCCGGTTGAACAGGTCGAAAAAGACGGCGACCGCGACAACTTCATGTCCGCTGAAGAAGCCATCGCCTACGGACTCGTCGACCGCATGGTCACCCGCGACGCGCGCGCGCTGAAGGGGGGCTGAGCGATGGTCTACATCGTCGAGCAAACGCCGCGTGGCGAGATTGATTACAACCTGTGGGCGCGGCTGCT
>JANNAY010000029.1:0-1579 GCA_031384945.1 Deltaproteobacteria bacterium | reverse complement strand
CGCCTTTGCCGTCGTCACCGTCGTCTACGCCCCCGGCGCCGTCAGCGACGACAACGCCGTCGTCGTCGTCGCCTCAGACGCCGACAACGCCCCCGTCGTCGAGGTCGCCGTCAGCGGCGCCGGCGGCGCGGTCGGCGCCGGACACATCGTCGTCGACCCCGGCGCCTGCGACTTCGGCGCCGTCGGCGTCAACGTCACCTCGGGCTGCACGCTCACGATCAGAAACGACGGCGACGCCGTGCTCACCCTCGCGCCGGTCACGCTGCAGAGCGACAGCGCTGCCGACTTCGCCATCGCGGCGCCGCTGCCTGTGTCGACGCTGGCGGCGGGCACGTCGACTTCGGTGACCATCAACGCCACGCCCGCGTCGCTCGCCGCGGCGACGGGCACGCTGCTGGTGAAGAGCGACGACGCCACGACGCCCGTCGTCGCCGTGCCGCTCACCGTGCGCGGCGCCGTATCGCCCACCGCGGTGGCGCGCATCAAGAGCATCAACAACACCAGCGTCGTCGTCGCAGCCGGAGAAGCCGCCGCCGTCGAACCCCTCGACGACGTCGTGGTCAGCGGCGACAGCAGCGTCGCTGGCGACAGCGCCATCGTCGGCTACCGCTGGACGCTGCTCGAGCGTCCCGCCGAATCCTCGGTGGTGCTCTCGTCGCCCGACGCCGTCGACACCGGCCTCACCTTCGACAGCGGCGCCGGCGTGGTCAGCGGCGTCGACGTCGCCGGCACCTTTCGTTTGCGCTTGGTGGTCAACGACGCCAGCGGCGCCACCTCAGAGAACGACGCCGTCGTCGTCTTCACCGCCGTCCCCACCGCGGGCCTGCACGTGCAGCTGAGTTGGAGCACCGACAGCAACGACCTCGACCTGCACCTCGGCCGCGGCTTCGGCGTCGACTGGTGCAGCGCCGACGACTGCTACTACGCGAACTGCGAAGGCTCTTCGCTCAACTGGGACGGCGCCGGACAAACCGCAGGCGACCCCAACCTCGACATCGACGACACCCGCGGCTTCGGACCCGAGAACATCAACATCGAAGACGGCGCCGACAGCTACGTCATCGGCGTCCACGCCTACAGCGGCGAAGGCGGCGGCCCCGGCTTCAGCCCCACCGACGTCACCGTCAAAGTCTTCCTCGGCGGCGCCCTCGTCGACACCTTCAACGGCCGCCTCGACGCCCGCGACCAATTTTGGAAGGTGGCCCGCGTCGACCTGCGCGGCGCCGTGCCCACGGTCACCGCCGTCGACAACCGCCAAGACCACCTCGCATCATGCGAGTGAGCGGCCTCATGGCAAGGTCCCGCCCATGAAGCGCGCGTTCATCGTCCTGGGGTTGTTCGTGTTCGTGCCGGCCTTGATGGGCGACGTCGCCCCCGAGGGCGCCAACTGCGGCTGCGGCAGCAACGGCGGCGGCAACGGCGCCGAAGGCGAAGGCGAGTAGCCGTCGCATCACCGCGGCCTTGCTCAAACTCACGGCTCGAGAGCGTCGATCCAGTCGGCGAGGGCCTGGGTGCCGACGTCGTCGACCTTGTGTGAGACGAGGGGCGGCATCTGGTACGGGTCGCGCGTGTGCGCCAT
>JANNAY010000009.1:0-1714 GCA_031384945.1 Deltaproteobacteria bacterium | reverse complement strand
TGTCATCGTTGTTGGCGGTGCCGTTCTTCGCACCCTTGCCGACCTAATTCGCCTGCGCGTCGCCATCGACGTCGGTGGCCACGACGACGACAGAGGCCGCGGCGTCTTCGTCGCCAACGAGGTCGACCTTGTTGACGACGGGGGCGTCGTTGACGGCAGCGACGACGACATCGACGACGGCGTCGACCTTGCCGCCAGCGCCATCGTCGACGACGACCACGACGCGGTCTTTGCCGTTCTTGTCTTTGTTCGGCGCGTACGAGACGCGACCGCGTTCATCGACCGACGCCGTGCCGAGCGCGCCCTGCGTGCCGATCGAGAAGGTGAACTTGTCGTTGTCGACGTCGTTTACGGTCAGACCGAGGCGCGTCGCTGTGTCTTCGCGGGTGTTGAGAGTCATCGCAGCGATGACCGGCAGGTCGTTCACCGCGCGCACCGTGATGGGCACGGTGACGCGCGTCTTTTCTTTGCCGGCGCGGACGGTGACGGCGACCTCGTCGTTGCCGCTCCAATTGCGGTCGGGCGTGAAGGTCAGCGCGCCGCTCTTCTCGTCGAGGACAACGGTGCCGCGCTTCGGCTTCTTCGCCAGCGAGAAGCCCGCGGCCGGATCGCTCGCCTTGAGCGTGACGGTGGCGGCAGCGTCTTCGGCGGTGTCGACGACGACGGGGTCGACGACGAGCGCAGAGAGCAGCAACGGAGCGAGCGGCAGAACGAACAACATCGAGACCCCATCGACACAGTCAGCGCTGCACCCCAGGCCGAGCGGCCGAGAGCGGAGGCGCGGGGCGTACCCTACAAAGACTCCGCCCCTTGCTGTCGACGAGAAAGCCGCGCTGTCTCGATCACTTCGATCAATCGAGGCTGTCCAACAGTCCCTGCATCTCGCCGAGCGCGTGTCCGTCGCCGACGGCGCGGGCGATGGCGATGCCTTCTTCGACCTCTTTGCGGGCGTCGTCGACGCGGCCGGCTTCGGCGAGCATCTGCGCGCACATGAACCAGGCCGCGACGTAGTTGCGATCGATCTCGTGCACGCGCCTGAAGCACAAGAGCGCGTTCTCGACGTCGCCCGCGCTGCGGTACTCCATCCCAAGGCCATAGTGGGCCAGCGGCTTCTTCGATCTGGCGGCGATGGCTTTGAGGTCGTCGAGGCGGCTCATTCGGTGGGCAACTCAAGGCATTCGAGGACGGGTTTTTGGCAGGCCGCGGCGTCGCCGGTGATCACGAGCGCGTCGATGCAGCTCGCGTGGTCGGCGGTGACGATGGGGCTCTCGGTGCAACCCAGCGCGCAGCTCTCGGCGTCGGTGCGGTCGCCGGCCACGATCTTCGCCCCTTCGGGGTCGTCGCTCGGCGCGAACGTCACCTCGCAGGCCAGCGTGCGGGCGCAGAGGTTTTGGCAGTTGACGTTGGCGTCGGCGCCGCCGTCGTCGCCACAGCCCGCGCCGACAGCGCCGATCGCGGCGACACAACACAAGACGAAGAAACGCATGGCGCGAAAGTACCGCGCTGACGTCGTGGCGCCTACGATAGATGGAGGATGCTCGCCCTCGTTTTCTTCCTCAGCTGCTCCGACCCCGGCTTCGGCGGCGCCGACGATGGCAGCGACCCCGTCGTCGTCGAAGAAGAAGAAGCAGCTGCTGCTGTCCGCGCCGACGAATTCAAGGGCGGCGCGACCCCATCGACGACTCCTTCGACGACGTTGCTGCCGCAGGCGCCG
>JANNAY010001671.1:0-4260 GCA_031384945.1 Deltaproteobacteria bacterium | reverse complement strand
GCGAAGGCGAAGGCGACGTCGGCGAAGGCGAAGGCGACGTCGGCGAAGGCGAAGGCGAAGGCGAAGGCGACGTCGGCGAAGGCGAAGGCGACGTCGGCGAAGGCGAAGGCGAAGGCGACCCGTGTGAAGGATTTCCCACTGGCTTCGCGACGGCGAACGGCTGCCTCGTGCTCGTCGACGAGCGGGTCGAGATGACCGAGGCGCTGGCGGGCTGCGCTCGGCTCGGCGGACACCTCGCGGTGCCGCTCGACGCCGACGAACGCAGTTACGCCACTTCGATCGCCGGCTCTGCGGCGTGGATCGGGCTCACCGACTTCGAGAACGAAGGCACCTTTGTCGGCATCGACGGCAGCAGCGTCTCCATCGGCGACGGCGCCTGGGCCACGGGCGAACCCAACGAGACGCCGCCCGGCGAAGACTGCGTCCAGCTCCGCTCGACGGGGTGGAACGACATGTTTTGCACCTCGCGCCTGCCGTACCTCTGCGAGATCCCGCAACGGCGGGCCTGCGACACTGGCGTGCAGCCCGACGCCTGCAGCGACGGCTTCGACTGCAACGGCGTCGAGGTCTGCGTCGCTGGCAGCTGCGTCGTCGGCACGCCCCCGTGCGAGTCCGAGTGCTTCGAGCCCACGCAGGGCGCTGAGCTGTGCGGCGAGTGCCGCTCGATCTTCGATTGCTCTGACCGTGACTTCTGCAACGGCGACGAGCGCTGCGTCGACAGCTTCTGCCGAGCCGCACCGCCCGAACCCTGCGCCCCCGTCGATTGCGTCGCCGACGACGACTGCGGCAGCGCGGCCTTCTGCGACGTCGGCCTGGGCCCCGCCGCCGGCGTCTGCGTGCCCGAGCGCTGGTGCGCCGGCGAGCCCAACAACGTGAACCAGCAGTGCGTGCAGATGTATTTCTTCGGCGACGACGTCTGCTGGGACGACGAGTTCTGCGCCAACCTCAACCGCTTCGCCTGCACCGAAGCGGTCAGCGACGACGACCTCTTCTACCAGGGCGCCTTCTACGTCTCCGTCGACGCGGTGCCGTGGCAGACCGCCTTCAACCTCTGCGACAGCGTCGGCGGCGTTCTCGTGATGGACAAGACCGTCGACGTGCATGGCCACTTGCAATCGGCGGTGCTCGACTTTGGCGCCCTGTGGATCGGCGCCGTTCGCTCCGAGGGCGACGGCAGCTTGCACTGGCTCGACAACACCGCCATGCCACCGCCGACGCTCTAGAACAAGAAGTGGGCGACGGCCCAGGCGACGGCGCCGACGACGAGGGCTGTGCCGACGACGACGCCGGGCGGAATTCTGAAGCGCTCGCCGGCGGGGTTGTTGGCGATGACGTTCAGCAGCGACGCGGCCTCGCTGTTGGCGGGCGCTGCGGCGAGCACGGCCTTGCACAAGAGACGCGCGCGCTCGAGGTCGGCGGCGCTGTCGTTCTTGCGTCCGCGCTTCACCAGCACGTCGGCGAGCATGACGCTGGCCTCAAGGTCGATCGGGTTGAAGGCGTGGGCCTGCTCGAGCTCAGCGATGGCTTCGTCGAGCAGCTGCTGCGACCGCAGCGTCGTCGCCCGCTGTTTGCGCGCCTGTCCTTCGGCGCGCGCGGCGAGCAGGTCGGCCTCGCTCATGCCGAGGTCCTGGGCGACTGCCAGCATGGTGGCTTCGTCGACGCGCTCTTCTTGCTCTTGTTGGCGCGTCACCACCGCGCGGGCGAAGTCGTGAAGTCGGTCGCTCATGACGGCCGCCGAAATGGCACGGGGTGAGGCTTTGGGAACGACGTAGGCATTTCGGCTTGGCCGTCATCTCTCGAGGTCATGCAGGGTGTCTAACGCGACGGCGTCAAGACAGGTGTTCAGTCCAGATTGCCGCACGAGCAGGGCGACGAAGGGCGCAGAGCCGGTTGCACGGGCGGCGGGCCTCGGCCATGCCGCGCACGTCGTCACCGTGGAGAACGCCATGAGCACCGAAGTCAACGCCAACACCCTCGATGATGAGCGCCAAGAGAACATCGTCGTCGGCGCCGCCGTCGCCCTCGCCCTCGTCGTCGGGCTCGGCGCCGCCCTGTGGAAGACGGGGGCCCTCGACCGCTTCTTCGGCGGCGCTGACGTCGTCAAGAGCGCAGCCCCCATCGTGAGCTTCATCCACGATCAGGCCAAGGGTGATCCCGAGCGCATCTTGCTCTCGGGCTTCGTCATCAGCGAGGCCGAGGGCAAAGGCCTCGAGGCGTCGCTGCACAAGGCGTTTCCGAAGAGCGAGATCAAGAACGCCGTGCGCATCGACGCGCCCCGCGCAGATGGCAAGTCGGCCGGCGTCAAAGCGCCGAAGAAGAAGTCGTCGACGGTGCGCATCTCGGTCGCTGCTGACGCCGTCAACGAGGCGTGGCCGCGCGCCCGCTTCGGCGACGTCAAGCGCCTCGAGATGGTGTGGAAAGACGAGAAGATCACCGTCCGTGGCGCGCTGTTCTCGGCCGAGGCCCACGACGCGCTCGACAAGGCCTTCAACACGCTCAGCAAGAAGAACCAGGGCGCGATTCAGCTGCGCGACGTGCAGCGCCCTGTCATGCCCGCCGCTGACCTGCAGCAGAACCTCTCCGTCGCCGTCGCCGGCCGCGCCGTGGCCTTTGACAAAGACGGCAACGTCGACGTCAACGACGCCGGCACTGCCACCGTGCTTGCCACTGTTGGTCCGAGCCTGAAGAACCTCACCGGCATCGACGTGTGGATCTCCGCCGGCGCCGACGACCGCGGCGTCGCCGCCAAACAAGCCGAAGCCGTCAAGGCCGCCCTCGTCGCCGCCGGCGCCGACGCCGCCGGCTTGCGCGCCGTGCCCGCTGCCAAGAACGTCCCGTTCCAGCTCATCGTTCGCGAGCGCGAGTGATGACGGCGCACGGACGCGTCCCCTTCGTCTGCGGCAACTGGAAGCTGCACCACGGCCTCGAGGCCACGCGCGAACAGATGCGCCACCTCGTCGCTGGCATCGCTGACCTCAACGGCAAATGCGACATCGCCGTCGCCCCCGTCGCCACCTGCCTCGCCGTTGCCGTCGAGGTCGCCCGCGGCAAGGTCCCCATCGCTGCGCAGAACGTGCACTGGGCCGAGAAGGGCGCCTTCACCGGCGAGCTGTCGGTCGGTCACTTGAAAGAGCTCGGCGTCAGCTACGTCATCGTCGGACACTCTGAACGCCGCGCCATGTTTGGCGACGACAACATCACGGTGCCGAAGAAGGTGCGCGCGGTGCTCGACGGTGGGTTGCTGCCCATCGCCTGCATCGGCGAGACGCTCTCGCAGCGCGAGAACGGCAAGATGAAGCAGGTCATCACCGAAGAGTGCGAAGCCGTGCTCTCCGCCGTCCGCGTCGACGAGGTCGACAAGCTCACCCTCGCCTACGAGCCCGTCTGGGCCATCGGCACGGGCAAGGTCGCCACGCCGGGCCAGGCGCAAGAAGTTCACGCGCTCATTCGCGGTTTGTTGACGAAGAAGTTCGGCGCCAAGGCCGAGGTCGTCCGCATCCAGTACGGCGGCTCGGTGAAGCCCGACAACGCCAAAGAGCTCATCCACGAAATCGACGTCGACGGCGCCCTCGTCGGCGGCGCCTCGCTCGAAGCCAAGAGCCTGCTCGCGATCGCCGCCGCTTCGATCTCCTGAACTCCTGATCGTTTGCGAGCACCTCGGTGCCTTCGATCGCCTCCGGCCCGAAAACCTCGAAGCGGCTCAGGGCGACAGGCGGCGCGACAGCTCGCGCTTGACCCAATCGAGGTCGCTCTTGGTGTAGCGCGCGTCGCCCTTCACGTGGCTGACGACGTCACGGAGGGTCGGGGCGCCCATCGACTTGATGGCGGCAAAGATGTGGGCGCGGCGTCCGAGGGTCGAAAACAGCGCGCGGTGGGCGCTGTCGTCTTGCATCAGCTCGGGGTGAAACTGCGTGGTGATGCCGTTCCACCGCTCGGTGGCCTCGATCATCGATTTGCCGGTGTGCTCGTCTTTGACGCGCCCCGTGACGCGAAAGCCCCAGCCGGCCCAGTCGACAGCCTGGTGGTGCAGCGAGTTCACGCGGAGGGCGCGCTGGCGCACCTCTTCGTAAATCATGGATTTGCGTTCGAATTCGACGGGGTGGTGGCCGGTTTTGTGGCTGACGCTGACGACGTCTTCGGCTTCGACGTCTTGGATGAGGGTGCCGCCGGCTGCCGCGTTCCACAGTTGGTGCGAGCGGCAGATGCCGAAGCCGAACAAGTCGCAGTCGAGGGCGCCTCTGACGAAGTCGGCCTCGAAGC
>JANNAY010001670.1:0-1543 GCA_031384945.1 Deltaproteobacteria bacterium | reverse complement strand
CAGGATGGGTGGGGGCGAAGAGGGCGGCAACCCGCTCGTTCAATCGGTCAACAGCCAGCGTGTAGCCGGTGAGATCGTTGGTGCCGACGGAGAAGAAGTCGGCGACGTCGGCGAGGGCGTCGGCGATCCACACGGCTGCTGGCAGCTCGATCATCACGCCCAGCGGGATGTCGCGCCAGACGTCGACGCCTTGTTTGGCCAGCGCGTCCATCTCTTCGTGCAGCAGGGCGCGGACGGCCCTTACCTCGTCGACGCTGCCGATCATCGGCACCATGATCTGCCCGTGACGACGTCGCGACAGCGCCTTGATCATGCCGCGCAGCTGCGAGCGCAACGCCGGCAACCGCGCGAGGCCGAGACGCACGCCGCGCAGCCCGAGCGCCGGGTTCTGCTCGCGTGGCGCGCGGATCGCCGCTGACATCTTGTCGCTGCCGAGGTCGAAGGTGCGCAACGTGGCCCACTTGGCGACGCCGGGCCCGGCGAGCGCGGTGAGGATGGCGTCGGCGGCGCGCTCGTGCTCGTCGTCGCTGGGCACCTCGACGCGGTTCAAGAACAAGAACTCGGAGCGGTAGAGGCCGACGCCCTCGGCGCCGCGGGTGACGGCGGCCTCGACGTCGTCGGGGACCTCGACGTTGACGAGCAGGTGAATGCGCCGTCCGTCGGGGGTCTGCGCCGGCAACCCTTCGTCGGCGAGCAGCTCGGCCTGTCGCACCACGCGCAAATCGTGGATGCCCTGAAAGCGATCGCGCTGCCCGATCGACGGCGACAGCACGACGTCGCCGCGGAGGCCGTCGACGACGATGGCCTCGCCGGCGGTGGCGCGGTCGAGGACGCCACGGCAGGCGACGACGGCGGGGATCTCGAGGGCGCGGGCGAGGATGGCCGTGTGCGAGGTGGCGCCGCCGACCTCGGTGACGAAGCCGCGGACCTTTTGGCGCGACAGCGAGATGGTGTCGCCGGGCGACAGATCGTGGGCGACGACGACGGCGTCAGGGGGCAAGACGTCGGCGACGACGGTGTCGCCGATCAGCGCCTCGAGCAGGCGGTCGCCGACGAAATCGACGTCGCTGCGGCGCTCGCGGAAGTAGGGGTCGTCGAGGGCGTCGAAGCGGGCGCGGATCGCCGTGACGGTGTCGCGGATGGCCCACTCGGCGCACTTGAGGTCGTCGAGGATGTGCTTGCGGGCGCCGTCGACCAGCATCGGGTCGGCGAGCATCAGCAGGTGGGCCTCGAGAATCGCCGCGTGTTCGCCGGCTTTCTCTTTCAGCACCATCAGCGTGTCGCGCGCTTCGCTCCACGCGACCTCGAGGCGCTTGACCTCGTCGAGGGCGGCCTCTTTGAGCACCGTGCGCTTGGGGATCTTCTTTTTGCGGCGATCAATGATGTGAACGCGGCCGCTGGCGACGCCAGGAGCGACGCCCAGACCCTGTAGAATCTGCTCAGTATCAGCAGGCGCCGACGACGACGTCACGGCCGCAGCCTACCGCGTCGCCTGTGCTTTGCGGTTGAAGATCTTCTGCTTGTCGTCGGCCAGCAGGGCGAT
>JANNAY010001630.1:0-11149 GCA_031384945.1 Deltaproteobacteria bacterium | reverse complement strand
CGTGCTCGTCACCGGCGAAGACGACGTGCTCGAAGGCGTCGTCTCGTTGAGCGACCTCGCCGACGTCGACGACTTCGACGCTGGCGAGACGCTGCGCGACGTCAGCGCCCGCGAGAACAACGGAGGGCTCCATGGCCCGCGGTGACAAGAGCGCCTACACCGACAAGCAGAAGCGCAAGGCCGCGCACATCGAAGCCGGCTACGAGAAGCAGGGCCTGTCGCCGAAGCAGGCGGCGGCCCGTGCGTGGGCGACGGTCAACAAGCAGGACGGCGGCGGCAAGCTCTCCGGCAGCGGCCGCAAGAAACGCCGTCCGGCGCGCCGCAAGGCAAAGGCTGTGGCCAAGCGCACGCGCACGACGAAGAAGAAGTCGACGTCGTCGTCGTAGGCATCGCGGAGGGAGGGGCGGGGCTTGCCCCCGCCTTTCTCGCGTCGACGCACTCGCGTCGACGCACGTCACGGCCCGTCGCCGTCAGCGCAGCGGGTTGGCCAGCTGGAAGATGACGAGGTCGCGCACGGCGTCGTCGATCTCGGTGCCGGCGGCGACGGGGAAGCCGTCGACTTGCGCGTCGCCGATGCCAGCGACGACGGTGATCGAGGTCTCGAAGCCGGCGTTCTGCACCTTCTGGTTGGTCGCCTGCGCGACGGTCAGCAGCGGATCGTCGCCGCCGATGCGGAACTTGAAGGGCATCGCTGTGCGCAAGCCGCTGGCCTCGACGAGGTGGTCGTCGTTGAAGGGGTCGCCGGCGCTGACGACGACGACAGAGCCCAACAACGTCGAGCGCTCGAGCGCGTAGCGGTAGGCCATGAAGCCGCCCTGCGAGAAGCCAAAGACGTGGACGCTGTCGTCGTTGACGCCGCCGGTGGCGACGAGGGCGTCGATGACACCGTCGATGAATTTGATGTCGTCGTTGTCGGCGGTGTCGCTGTAGGCGTCCCAGTAGAGGGGGAAGTCGGGGTTGAAGTCGAAGTTCTGCGGCACGCCGTCGAGCACGGCGAAGACGGCGTCGCTGACGTCGGCGACACCGGCGACGCCGAGGTAGCCGGCGAAGTTGGCGCCGGTGTCGTCGTTGCCGTGCAGCACCACCACCAGCGGCAGCGGCACACCATCGCGGATCGCCTCGGGCACCACGAGCTCGAGCGTGCGCTCATCGCCACCAACGGTGATCGAGCGCGGGTTCGACCCCGGCGGCAGCGGCGGCGGTTCGCCTTCGCCTTCGCCTTCGCCTTCTTCTCCTTCGCCCTCGACGATGATGATGCCTTCGCCTTCGCCTTCTTCGCCTTCGCCTTCTTCACCCTCGCCTTCACCTTCACCGGGTCCGCCGTCGGGCTTCTGCGGCCCCGCGTCAGCGCGATCGGGGACGTCGACGCCGGAGGGGCAGCCGGCGACGGCAACGACGAGAGCGGCGCACAGAGCGAGGACGAGAGAGCAGCGCATGATCGAAGCCTGCCAGAAATGCGAAGGGGCCCGCGCGGTGCGGGCCCCTCCAGGTTCATCCGTTGGTTGACGGAGAGTGTGACGCCGTCACCTCACCAGCTCAGGCCGACTTCGGTGCCCTGCACGTGCATGGCGGCGTTGACCTCGCTGTCGAAAGAGTCGGCCGGCGGAGCCTTCTTGGCATCGGCCTCGAGGTGCGCGCTGCGCTTCTTCGAGAGGTCAGCGATCTTCTTCTGGATCTGGGCGCGCTTCGCCTGGTTCTGCTCGATGATCTTCACCTGCTCTTCTTTCGCCTTGCCCTTGAGCTCATCGGGCATCTCGGCCTCGGCGACGTTGGCGACGGCGGCAGAGGCGCCGCCCCGCGTGTTGTCGGCCAGCGTCACGAGGTCTTCGCTGACCTTCATGCCGGTGCCGAGCGAGTTCTTCGCCGACGCGCGGTCGGCCGACGCCGCGGCAGGCGCGCTGCGGGCGTACTCGGCGGCCTTTTCGCGGGTCGCTTTCTTCGCCGCACGCTCAGGAGCGCGGCCATAGGTGAAGTTGGTGGCGTCGAGCTCCGAGGCGAGCTGTCCGAGCTCGGTGTCGTAGGGCGTGACCGTCGCGACGCGCACGCCACCGTCTTGCGGGATCATCGCGTAGCGGCCTTCAGCAGCATGCGCGATCTTCTGCCAGGTCGCCGTGGTCTCGCCATCAACACCACACTGAACCGTGTTGATGTAGATGTTTTGACGAATGGCGGTCTGCGCCAACGCCTGCCACTGCACCTGTTGCTCATAGTCCATGTGCGGCGGCGCGTCGCCGACGAGAAAGATCATCTTCAAGACCTTCTTGTCTTTCGACCACTCCATCTTGTTGACAGCGACATTGAGGGCCGCGTTGACATCTTCAGGCGTATCACCGCCACCATCAGCCTGCAGGGACATCAATGACTCGTAGACAGCGTCGAGGTTGTCGGTCATCGGCACGGCGCGGGTGACGTAGGCGTCGCCGCGGTCTCTGAAGGCGACGAGTCCGATCTTGACGTCGGGCTTCTGCTGCGCTCGCGCCACTTCATTGGCGATCGCCCAGATCTTGCGTTTGGCGCCGTCGATCAGTCCTCCCATCGAACCGGTCGTGTCGATGGCAAACACGATCTCGACCACGGGCTTCACGGTCGGCACGAGCCCGCTCTTCTCCGGCGCCTCGGGCTGCTTCTGCTCCGCCTTGACGACGGGCGCGGTCGGCTTCGGCGTCTCGGCCTGCGCGGCCAGCGAGAACGAAGCGGTGGCGAGAGCGAGAACGGCGAGGGGACGGCGGAAGGCGAGGCGCATTGGTTTTCTCCGGTGCTCAGCGGGTCGGCGTGGCAGGGAGAAACGGGCGATCCGCCGCGCCGGTCTACGGAGCCTGCGAACGGATCTGCACGAACATCTTCGACGGCGGCCGTTTCAGCTTCTGGTACTTCGCATACGCCTTCGTCACGGCGTCATCGACGTCGGCGCCTCTGACGACGGCGTCGATGTAGGCGTCGACGACGTAGGCCTCGGGGGCCATGAAGTCGCGGGTCAACAAGCGCCGCCGCGCACCCGTCTTCTCGACAGCCGCGCCGAAGTAGCGCTCGGACAAGCAGGCAAAGACGGCGACGTCGACGTCGTGGTCGGCGGCTTTGACGTCGGGAGCGGTGCGCTCCATCAATCCGTCGTGGCCGACGAAGATGACGATGTCGTCGCCGTCGGCGGCGGCGGCGCGCAAGAAGGCGTCGATGGCGGCGCCCATGTCGGCGTAGGCGTCGGCGAAGACCACGACGTCTTTGCCGCCGACCTTCTTGGCGAAGCGCAGGCGTTCGGCGGCGCCGTTGTCGCCGTGCGGCCCCGGCGTCGACGTCCAACCCGACGCCGGCAAGAAGGTCTTCACGCCGTAGCGGGCGCCCCAGTAGAGGTTCTTCTCGGGCTTGCTCGCGTCGCACATCGTCACGTCGGGCGGGGGCACGACGCCCTGCGTCGCGACGTCGCAGAGGGCGACGACGACCTTGACGACGACGACGTCGTCGACGGCGCCGGCGTCGACGGAGCAGAAGCAGAAGGCGCAGACGACGACGCCTGCGACGAAACCAGCGCGCATCCGTTCGGAAACGAGAGGGCGTCGAGAAAGTTTTACGGAGCCTGTGATCCGCGGGAACGACGCGGATCGCCGCTTTGTCTACACAGGCAAGGCGCCCGCCCCGAAGTCAGCGCTCTTGTTTCAGAAGAGGTCCGACCGTGTTCGACAAGCTCAGCCCCCGCCTGCTCACGCCCATCGCTCTCGCCCTGGTGACGTCAACGTTCATCGTCTCGACGGCCTTTGTCTTCGTGAAGACGCGCGAAGCCCCGCGCTCGATCGACGTCACCGGCTCGGCCAAGCGGCAGATCACGTCCGACCTGATCGAGTGGAGCGCTGAGGTGCACACCACCGACAAAGACCGCGTCGCCGCCGTGCGAAAGCTCAAAGAGCACGTCGAGAAGACCAAGGCCTACCTGCTCGCGCAGGGCATCACCGACGCCGAAATCCGCGTCGGCAGCGCCACCGCCGACGAACAATTCGAGACCCGCTACGAGGGCACCGGCGACGACCGCATCGAGAAGAGCGCCTCGACCGGGTTTCGCAGCGCGCAGTCGATCAGTGTGCGGTCGACCAACGTGAGCAAGGTCGAAAAAGTGTCACGCGAGGTGACCGCCCTCCTCGAGCAGGGCGTCGACCTGCAGTCCTTTGAGCCCGCTTACTTCTACACCAAATTGGGCGAGCTGAAGATTCAAATGTTGGCTGAAGCCAGCAAAGACGCCCGCACCCGCGCCGAGCAGATGGTCTCGGCCGCTGGTGGCGCCGGCATCGGCAAGCTCAAGAGCGCCGACATGGGCGTCATCAACGTCAACCCCGCCAACTCGACCGAGACCTCGTGGCAGGGCAACAACGACACGACGACGCTCGAGAAAGACATCCTGACCATCGTGCACATCAAGTTCGAGCTGCCCTGACGCTCAGCGCAGGATGAAAAAAAAGAGCCCGGCGCCACATGGCGTCGGGCTCTTCTTGTGTGTGGCCGCAGCGCTGATCAGCGGATGGCGCGGATGGCGTTCTCAGCCGTCTGGTGCAGCGTGTTCAAGATGTTCGACATCGCCTGCATCATCTCGCTCAGGCGGTTCATCTGCAGCTTGACCTTCTCGAACATGACCTGCCGCGAGCGGCCCTGGTCCGTCTCGTTGGGGTCGTACTCTTGGCCGGCGCCGCGGCTGTTGGTGAGCTTGCCGGTCTTGGCGATCTCGTCGGCGAGGGGCTTGGCCTGGTGATCGAAGGTGGTGCCGAGGGCAGCGAGCTCACTGTCGTTGAACCCCTCTGCCTTGGCCTCATCGAGCATCTTCTGCTTCGCCTTCGGCAGCTCGTCGGCGAGCAGCTGCTGCGCGGCGGCCTTGTCGATGGGTTTGTCGCGGATGTCGTTGGCGTTCATGATGTCGGCGGCGACGGCGTCTTTGAGGGCGTCGACGTGGCCGGACATGAAGCTGTCGACGTCTTTGTCTTTGACGACCTCGGCGACGACGGGGCTGACGGCCTTCGAGAAGACCTTCTTGATGTCGAGGGTCTTGTCGCCGGCAATGGCGGTGAGGGCGGCGTTGATGCCGTCGAAGATCGGCTTCTTGTCGCCCATGGGCAGCGGCAGGCGGTCGACCAGCGAAGCCGCCGACTTGACGAGGTCACCGACGGGGATCTTGCCGGACTGCACCGCGGTGGCGATGCGCGTGAAGCGGTCTTCGATGTTCTGGCTGTGCTGTGACGTTTTCGGCGCTTCGGCTTTGACGTCGGCCGACGTCTTGCCGGTGCACTGGTGCTCCATCGCCGCGAAGAGCGGCTTCATCTCGTTCATCACCGCGGCCATCTTCGGGCCTTTGCCCTCGCCGAAGACGCCGTCGAGGATGAAGGCGGCGACCTTGTTCTCGAGCTTGTCGCTGCCGCCGATGGTGACGGCGAGCGGCGTCTTCGCCTCGTAGAGCGCCTTCGCGTCGCCGGTGTCGGCGAGCGGCTTGCCAGTGGTCTTCTCGACCCAGGCGGCCAGCGGCTTCATCTCGTCGGTGAGCTCGCCGCCACCGGTGGCGAGCAGCGCGCGGCCCATGGCCTCGGCCTGCAGCTTCTTCGCCTCGGGCGGCTGCAGTCCGTCGAGCTTCTTCACGAGGCTCTCGGCCTCGGCCTTGGTGATGACGCCGTCGCTGCGGTGGGCGCTGGCCGATTGAATCACGGCCTCGTAGCTGGTCTTCAGCTGCCCCGTCGGCGTCGCCGGCTGCGTCTCACCCTTCGTGATCTGGCCCGTCTGGCCCGTGGCGGTGCCGTTGACCGTGCCCGCCTGGCCCTTCTTCGCGTCGGCCTTTTTGGCTTCGCCTTTCACGTCGTCGTCGAGCGCGCGCATGCTGTCGTCGACCTCTTTCATGCCCTTGGCGCACACCAAGAACATGAGAGCGGCGAGGCGATCTTCAAAGTACGGTGAATTCGCCATCTGCGACGAGAAATACTCCATCGAGCCGCTGACGGGCTCGTTGAGCTTCTCGGCGACCTTCGAGACGGCGCCGTCGGATTCGACTTCGGCTTTGGCGAAGCCCTTGGTGAACGTGGGGCGCGCGTCGGGCGCCATCTTCATTTCGCCGTTCTTCGACGAATTGTTCAACACTGCATAGGCGAGGTTCTTCACCTCTTTGGGCAGACCATCGAGGCCCTTGACCAGCTTCTCGACGCTGGCCTTGTCGAGGTTCGGCACCTTGGCCAGCAGGCCGAGGGCCATGGTGGCGACGGACTTGATGCTGGCGCCGCCGACGAGCTCGGCCTTGTCGCGGGCGCTGAAGACCTGCTCGGTGGGCTTGCCGATGACCTTGGCCAGCACGTCTTGCGCGCTCTTCGAGGGGACCTCGAAGACGTCGCTCTGGATCATCTGCAGCAGCGCGCCGCCGACCATCTTCTTGGCTTCGGCGTCGGGGATGGCGTCGAAGGCCTTCTTGAGGTTCTGCGCCTCTTCGACGCTGACCTTGACCCCGCGCGACGACTGCGGGTCGATCGCCATGCCGGCCTGCTTCAGGAAGCTTTGGACTGCGGACATCGTGGCGGGGTTCATCGAGATGGCCATGGCGCTGCTCCGGCTTTCAAACGCGATCGCCGCGTTCGTGGGGCGATCAGAATCAAGATGTAGGTGTTTTCGGCACCACACCCGGCCTGTTGCCGGATCCAGCCCAATCACACGTCGACGGGGGTTCTTTCCCGAACGGGCTGTTTTTGGCGAGCCCATCGCACCTCGTCGCACCGCCGTGCCGCGGCCGGATGCCAGGGGCGGCCTCGGTCAAAGATCCGATGGGCGGATGTGCGCCTTGACGTCGTCCGTCTCCAGCGGCCCGTGTGCGGAGCACGCACGCTTTGTCGTGGCATGTCGGCTGCTGTGGGGCGGTCGCCGTTGGAGGATCTCCCCGTGAAGATGACGTCGCCTGCCCTCGCCCTTTCCGCTCTCTCTGCCCTCGCCGCCTCATTGGGCTGCGGCTCCGGCTCAGCCGGCGTCGGTGCCGTCGCCGGCGACGACGAACAAGCCATCATCAACGGCGACTTCTGCGCCGCAGGACAAGACCCCACCGCCGTCGCCCTGCTCGTCGACGCCACCCTCGACTGCCCGGCGTTTGGCGGTTCGTTCGACTTCACCGCCGTGCAGTGCACGGGCACGCTGATCGCGCCCGACGTCGTGTTGCTCGCCGCCCACTGCGTCGACCCCGGCGTCATCGAGGCCCAGACCGGCGGCAACTGCACGCAGCCCCGCGCCGACTTCTACATCTCGTTCGACGACGACCTCTCGGCCTTTGCCAGCCAGCAGCAAGAGCCGCTGCCGATCCCCGCGAATGCCGTGCCGGTGCGCGAGGCTGTGTTTCACCCGCAGTTCGACATCAACGGACTCTCCACCGTCGGCACCGACGGCAAAGAGAACGACGTCGCCTTGTTGTTCCTCGACGTCGCCGTCGACGGCGTGCGGCCCGAGATCGTCATCACCAAAGAAGAAGCGACCCAGCTCAGCAACGGCACCAGCGTCGAGATCGCCGGCTGGGGACAGCAGACGCAGACGGGGCCGCAAGAGCAGCCGCCCGCCGGCAGCATCGGCATCAAGCAGTGCGGCGCCTCGACCATCGATGAGCTCGGCGACACGCTGATGCAGGTCGGCGCCGATCCCGCTTCGGTGCGCAAGTGCCACGGCGACTCCGGCGGTCCCACCTACGTCGATGTCGAGACGTCGTCGTCCATCAAGCGCCGCGTCATCGGCATCACCTCGCGCGCCTACGACGAGCAAGACTGCGCCAAGGGCGGCGTCGACACCCGCGTCGACGCCTTCCTCGACTTCATCGACGGCGAGATGACCGCCCGCTGCGCCGACGGCAGCCGCGTCTTCTGCGACGTCGACGGCATCATCCCCGCCTCTTTCTTCGACGACGAAAACGGCGGCGACGAAGGCGAAGGCGAAGACAACGGCCGCGCCAACCCCGACAACGTCGACCCCGCCGCCGCCAACTGCCCCGGCGGCTGCGGCCAAAACCCCGTCGACGCCGGACTCGTCGGCGGACTCGGCCTGCTCTTGCTGGTTCGTCGTCGCCGCCTGCGCGCCTGATGCGGGCTCGCTGATCCGTCAGCGCTTCTTGCGCCGCTCTTTGTCGTTCTGCGATCGCGCGATCGAGCGCAGCAGGGTCGCGGCGTCGCGGGCGGTCGGGCGGTCGGCGGGTGACTTGCGCAGCATGCGGGCGACGGCGTCGTCGACGCCGGCCGGCAGCGGGTTCGCCGGGTGCGACGACGACGGCGTCGGCGGCTTCTGCGTCTGGTGCAGCTTCGCCAGCCCTTCGACGTCGAGGGCGATGAAGGGCAGGGCGCCGGTCAGCAAGTGGTGCAGCAAAATGCCGGCGGCGTAGACGTCGCTGGCCGGCGTGGCCCGCGGATCGACGAAGCGCTCGGGGGCCATGTGGCTCGGCGTGCCGACCAGCAGATCGTGCTGGCGGACGTCGTCGACGGCGCAGGCGGCGCCGAAGTCGAGCAGCTTGGTGCAGCGCGAGGCGTCGGCGTCGACGTCGGCGAGAAAGACGTTCATGGCTTTGACGTCGCGGTGCACGACGCCTTCTTTGTGGCAGGCGGCGAGGCCGGCGCAGACGTCGGCGGCGATGCCGCAGGCGGCTTCGACCACCAGTCCACCGTCTCGGGCCATGGCGACGCGCAGCGATTCGCCGACCAGCAGCTCCATCACCAGCCAGGCGTGGCCGGCGGCGTCGGAGCCGGTGTCAAAGGCCCTGACGACGTGGGGGTGCTTCACCCGCGCCAGCATCAGCGCTTCGCGGCGAAACGACTCGCGCGCGCTCTCGCCCGGCTGCACCGGCGGCGTGTCTTTGTGCAGCACCTTGAGGGCGACGTCGACGTCGAGCTCGACGTGGCGGGCGCGCCAGACCGTTCCCATCTTGCCGCTGCCGACGGGCGCGTCGAGGCGGTAGCGGCCGCCGAGCAGCGCCCCCGCCGTCAACGTCGGCGGCGGCGCGAACAGCTTCTTCGACAGTCCTTTGAGCCGCGTCAGCCACGACGTCGACGACTCGCCCGCCGACTCGCCCGCCGACTCGCCTTCGGTGCTCTTGGCGACCACCACCTGCTGGCCGTGTGGGTCGGTGCGGTCGTCTTCGCTCGCGAGGATTTCGGGGTCCTCGTCGACGACGACCCGCAGCCGGCGCTCGACCCGCGCGAACAGCACCGGCAGCGAGAACGGCTTCGTCACATGGTCGTCGGCGCCGGCGTCCATCGACGCCACCGCGGTCTCTGCCGACGAATCCGCCGTCAGCATCAGCACCGGCACCGCCGAACCCGACGCCCGCAAAAGCCGCAGCACCTCGAGCCCGGTCTTGCCCGGCATCATCTGGTCGAGCAGGACGATGTCGACGCCGCCGGCTTTGTCGAGGGCTTCGTCGCCGTCTTTGGCCTCGGTGACGACGTAGCCCTTCTTCTCGAAGAACGTGCGCAAGAGCATCCGGGTGGCCGGGTCATCGTCGACGACCAGCAACGTGGGACTGCTCTTCACAGAGCCAGCATGCCCGACGTCCTCGAGCAGCGGAAAGAAACGGTCGTCAGCGTTTCGCTTTCTTCTTCGCCGCCTTCTTCGCGGGCTTCTTCGCGGTCTTCTTCGCCGTCTTCTTCGCCGTCTTCTTCGCGGGCTTCTTCGCGGGCTTCTTCGTCGTCTTCGCGGCCTTCTTCGCGACCTTCTTCGTCGACGTCGCCTTCTTCTTCGTGGGCTTCTTCGTGGCGGGCTTCTTGTTCGCGGCGGGCTTCTTCGCGGCCTTCTTCCTGGCCGGAGAAGGCGGGGGCGAGCCCCGCCCCTCCCTCCGCGTCTTCGACGTCGTCATCGCGGGCGGCGGCGGCTTGACGGCACCCAGCGTCAGCAGCGGAACCGCGTCGGCGACCGGCGTTTTTTCGCCACCGATGGCGTCTTTCTGCACATAGCTGTCGGGAATGGCGACGACGCGCTGCGGGGTGACGACGTCATCCGGCACCTTCGCCTTCTGCGGCGTCGTGGACTTCTTCGGCTCGGGCTTCTTCGGCTCGGGCTTTTTCGGCTCGGGCTTCTTCGACTCCGACGACGGCGCGGGCGTCGCTGACAGCTGCTGCTTCAAGGCCGCGAGCGGACCCCAGCGGGGATCGACCCACTTCGCGTTCTCTTCTTCGAGGGTCTTCTGCGTCTCAGAGAACGCGCACGGCTCACCGAGCACCGAGCCAGGAGACTCGCAGTTGGGGTGCGGCGGCAGATCCAAAAACAATTGCTCGCGGACGACGGCGCCGACGTCGACGGCGTCGCCAGCGTAGGAGGCGATGTCGAGGTCTTCGAGGTCTTCGGCGTTGCCGAGCAACGAGCCTTCGTGGTCGTCGCCGTCGGGGGCGTGGGCTTCGAATTCGGCGTTGACCTCGGTGTCGGCGGCGCGCTCGACAAGACGCAGGTCGATCTTCAAAGTCCACTCGAAGGGCACGTCGCGCTGCCCGCAGCGCACGCACGGGTGAACGATGCGAAAGAACGCCGAGCCCGTCATGCGCACGAACGCCGCCTCGCGGGCGAGCTTGACGGTGATGCTGCCGTCGCCGCTGGCGCCCCAGTGCACGGGGCCTTTGTCGTCGAGCAGCTGGTGCACCCAGGCGCGGGGCAGCGTCTCTTTGACCTCGATGGGGCTGTCGGCGAATTCGTCGATCAAGATCGCCAGATCGACGCGGTCGCCGACGACGCGGCCGGTGCCGCCGTCACGCAGCGCGCGCATGCGCTCTTCAGCCTTGGCGCGGGCGCGTTCGACGGCGGGGGTGGAAAAGCGGATGTCGTTGCCAAAGCGGGTCATGCGGCTGCTCTTAGCGTCTCTCTGGGTAGCTCGTCACCAACGTCGTCATCGCCGGTTCCACTCCGCTGCGCCCCAGAGGCCTCCGGCGGCATCCGAGCCCCCATGAGCGCCCCATGAGCGATGCATCTGCGTCCGCACGGCGGGCCCGCACGTTTCCCGCCCTGGCGGCCGTGGCCGTCGCTGGCGTCGTCGTCGCCCCCGTCGTCGTCGTCGTCGCCGCCCTCGTCGACGTCGTCGGCCGCCTGCTGGGCCGCCGCCTGCTCAGCCTGCGGGTGACAGCCTTTTTCGCCGTCTACGTCGCCGCCGAGGTCGTGGGTTTGCTGCGCCTGTTGTGGGTGCTGCGCCTGCCCG
>JANNAY010001620.1:0-3934 GCA_031384945.1 Deltaproteobacteria bacterium | reverse complement strand
CGACAACTGCCCCCTCGACGCCAACGCCGACCAGGCCGACGACGACGACGACGCCGGCAACGCCTGCGACGTCTGCCGCGCCTTCCCCAACCCCGGCCAAGAAGACTTCGACAAAGACGGCGTCGGCGACGGCTGCGACAGCTGCCCCAACGTCGACAACGCGGCCCAGACCGACGGCGACGGCGACTTCGTCGGTGACGCTTGCGACAACTGCGTGGCCATCGAGAACCGTGGTCAAAACAACCTCGACCGTGACGCCCAGGGCGATGTCTGCGACGACGACGACGACAACGACGGCGACCTCGACGTCGCCGACAACTGCCCCATCGACGCCAACGCCGACCAGGCCAACGCCGACGGCGACGCCCAGGGCGACGCCTGCGACGCCGACATCGACGGCGACGGCCTCGCCAACGACGTCGACAGCTGCCCCAACGACGCCAACGCGTTCGTCGCCGTCGCCCGTGACGACGCCGCGGTCGACCTGCCGAGCGCGCCGGGCGCGGCCATCGTGCTCGTCGACGGCAATCGCCTGCGCATCAGCGGCACCGTCGGCGGCGCCGGCGACGCCCTCGACTCGTTGACGGTGACCCTGCCGAACATCGCAGGACGCACCGCCCGCGTGCAGGTCAGCACCGACGACGTCGAAGTCAGCATCGACGGCGCCGACAACGAAGGCGTGATCGCGCTCGACGGCGAAGATCACCTCGTCGAAATCGCCGCTGCCGACACCGACAACGTCGCCTACATCTTCGTCATCGCCATCGGCGGCGACGTCGACAGCGACGAAGACGGCGTCGCTGACGTCTGCGACTCGTGCGTTGACGTCGAGAACGTCGGCGACCGCGACGAAGACGGCGTCGACGACTCGTGCGACGCCTGCATCGTCGCCGCCGGCGACTGCGCCAACATCGACGCCGACAACGACACCGTCTGCGACGTCGGCGAAGAAGACGCCCCCGCCACCTGCGAGAACGCCGGTGCCCTCGACAACTGCCCCGACGTGCAGAACGCCGACCAGGCCAACCGCGACGACGACGACGTGGGCGACGCCTGCGACGACACCGACGGCGACGGCGATGTTGACGCCGCCGACAACTGCCCCGACGACGCCAACGGCAACCAAGCCGACGGCGACGACGACGGCACCGGCGACGTCTGCGACAACTGCGCGGCCGTCAGCAACGCCAACCAGGCCGACCTCGACGACGACGGCTTCGGCGACGTCTGCGACGACTGCGACGTCGTCGACGGCGCCGACGCAGACGACTGCGACGGCGTCGACGAAGACTTCGACGACTTCTGTGACGAGGCTGACGAGGCCACGCCGAACGCCTGCAAGGGCGTCGACAACTGCCCCGGCCTCGAGAACGCCGACCAGGCCAACACCGACGGCCTGGGCCTCGGCGACGCCTGCAACGACGCCGTCGACGCCGACGACGACGAGGTCGAGAACGCCAACGACAACTGCCCCGCCGACGCAAACGCCGATCAGGCCGACGCCGACGGCGACGAGATCGGCGACGTCTGCGACGACGACCGCGATGGCGACGGCTTCTGCAACGACGCCCTCGCCCGCGACCGCGACGAGCCCGTCTGCACCGGCGTCGACAACTGCCCCGACGACGCGAACGCCAACCAAGCCGACGGCGACGGCGATGGCGTCGGCGACGCCTGCGACGTCGACGGCTTCGTGCTCGAGATCGAAGAGACCGAGCCGAACAACGATGCGCCGCAGTTCATGGGCGTCGCGCCGGTGAACACACCGCTGCACGTCATCGGCACCCTCGACCAGGCCGCCGACAGCGACGACCTGTTCAGCTTCGTCGCCCCCGCCGACGGCGCCTTCATCTTCCAGTTCAACTTCGACGCGCCCGACTTCGACCTCATCGTCGTGCCCGGTGCGAGCAACGCTGACTTTGAAGGCGGCCAGTCGGGCAACCCCGAGCTCGCGTCCGTCGCCGCCAACGCCGGTGACGTCGTCAGCATCGACCTCAACGGCTTCGAAGGCGCCAGCGCTTACGACCTCGAGGTGCTGTTCGTCGCCGACGTCGAGCAAGCTGACCCGCTGCAGGCCATCGACCTCGGTGGCGTGCGCCTCGGTGAGTTCGTCCCGATCGTCAACGACTATGTCGGCGTGTTCGACGGCAATGTTCGTGGCGGCGGCGCCCTTGAAGCCTTCGGCGCTGTCGACACCGACGAATACGTCTTCGAAGTGCTCAGCAGTGGAACGCTGAACTTCTCGCTGGCCTTCGACGGCACCTCCGACGTCGACGCCATCTTCCTCGACGTCGCCGCGGCCGGCGCTGTCATCCCCGACAACCTCGTCAACGCGGACGCTGCCAACGTCAACAACCCCGAAGAAGCCAGCTTCGCCGTCACCGCAGGCGACATCCTCTTCCTCGAGATTGGCCGCTACGACGACGTGCCGACCACCTACTCCTTCTCTCTCACCATCGAATGAGCGCCGACAAAACCATGAAAAACACCCTGCAGAATATCACGGTGAAGAACATGAATGACGCGCTCTCCTGCACGCAGGTGACGTCGAAGACCAAGCCCCGCCGCCGCCGGATGGGATGGTTGGAGTTCGCCCGCGCCAGCACCTTCAAGATGTTGCCGAAGCTCACAACGGGCATGATGATTGTGTCCGCGCTCGTCTCGGTCGAAGCCAAAGCTGCCCAGACCGGCCAGCTCGGCGGCTACGCCATCGACGAAGCCGGCGAGCCCATCGTCGGCGTGCGCGTGATTCTCACGTCGCCGCAGATGATCGGCGGCGCCAAAGAGACCGTCACCGACGGTGACGGGCAGTTCCGCTTCCCCAACCTCGACCCCGGCAGCTACACGCTGACGTTGTCGTCACCGACGTACCGGGGCTTCGAAGAGAAAGACATCTACGTCGGCATCGACGCCAAGGTCGACCGCGAGTACCTGCTTGAGAAGCCGACCGATCCGACCGACGCCACGCAGATCATCAAGGTGACGGCGACCCGGCCGATGGTCGACACCACCAAGATCTCGCGCGGCGCCTCGATCACGCCTGAGCTCACCGACCGCACGGCGACGTCGCGCGACTACCAGGGCGTCGCCCTGCTCACCGCGGGCACCGTCGACAGCGTCGAAGCCTCGGGCAACCCGTCGATCCACGGCGGCACCGCGCAGTCGAACGTCTACCTGCTTGACGGTCTCAACATCACCGACCCGGTGACCCAGACCTTCTCGACCAATTTCAACTTCGACGCGATCGGCGAGCTCGAGATCATCACCAGCGGCATGGACGCCGAGTACGGCTCGACCACCGGCGGCGTGATGAACATCGTCACCAAGTCCGGCGGCGACGAATTCTCACTCGACGGCAGCGTCTACTGGGAGCCGAAAGAGCTGCAGCTGCTCGATGAAGGCGAAGAGAACAACAGCAACACCGTCACCGCCAACCTCAGCGTCGGCGGACCCATCATCAGAAAGAAGCTGTGGTTCTTTCTCTCGGGCCAGTACATCGACAGCACTGCCCAGAGCCCGGTCACCAACAGCCCCTTCGGCAGCGACTTCAAGATCCCGCCGCGCACGTTCAACGCGTTCTACGGCCTGGGCAAGCTCAAGTGGCAGGTGGTGCCGTGGCAGAAGCTCAGCGTGCTCATCCAGGGCGATCCCACGTGGATCACCAACGAGCAGCAGTCCGTCAGCGTTCACCCCGACGCCGAGCGCCAGCGCTACCAAGGCGGCAGCAAGATCGTGACGACGTCAGAGACCACCCTGACCGACAACCTGTTTTGGAAGACGCAGCTCGGCTACGGCTCGAACCAGCTCTACATTTTTCCGATGAGCTGCGACGGCAACTTTGACGATTGCGCCAACAAGTCCGTCGCCGGCCACACCAACCAGTCCACGGGCACGTCGACGGTCAACGACACGCTGCTCACCGATGACCGCCGCT
>JANNAY010001603.1:0-11769 GCA_031384945.1 Deltaproteobacteria bacterium | reverse complement strand
TACGCGGCGAACCGCGAAACCACCGGCGGCGGTTGCAGCATCGACGTCATCTGTTGCCGCACCTGGTCGATGAAGCCGCCGAGCGGCTGCGGCCCGGGTCGCATCGGAGCACCGATGCGGATCTCGACACGAATGGAAGGCTTCTGCGCGAGCGAGAACCAATGCCCGACGAAGCCATCGTCGCCGACCCAGCGAACGACGTCGTCGTCGTAGCGCAGCGTGACGGGGACGATGGGCACGTTGCTGATGGCAGACAGGCCGAAGAGGCCGCGGTGAAACGGCGAGAGACCCTGACCGCTGCGAGACGTGGTGCCCTCAGGGAACCCGAGGATCGAGACGCCATCGTCGAGCGCGGCACGGGCACGGCGCAGCACCTGCGCCCCGCTCGCGGCCGAGCCGCGCTCGACAAACAGCACCCCGAGCGACGACCAGAGCGGGCCGACCAGCGGCCAGCGCCGGACCTCCGCCCTGGCAATGGGGACGGTGGGCGTGAGCGCGCCGAGGACCAGCGGGTCGAGCCAGCTCACGTGATTCGAGACGATGATGGCGGGCGCCGCCGGCAGCCTTCCCCATTTCAACAGCGAGAGGTTGAGCAGCTCGATGCCGCGCGCGCACGAGCGCCGCAGGCGAATCGCCTGTCGGTGGCGCGCGCTCCGCGCGTCATCGCCGTCGGCGAGGCGGGCTTCGCCAAAGACTTCAGCGATCGCCGCCGCCGCTGTCACCGACCGTCGCAATCCGAGCGCGATCACGCCGACACCCCGGGGTGCTGGAAGCCGAGCGAAGCTGAGGAACGCGACATGGCTGACTCCAAAAGATGAGACAGCCTTTCGCGTCATCGCGTCACGTTCGCGAAGGCGAAGACGCGGTCGAGCAACAAAGGAGAAAGCTCTCGGTGACACCGGTGCCGGGAAGGCGAGCTGGCAGCGACGACAAGGTGACGCCGCACGTCGGTGCTAGGGCAGACCGAGGCCGTCCGAGGTGGACGGGCGCAGCGTGAAGTTCTGCGCCAGCTCGTGCGTGTGGCCCGTCAAAAGATCATGTCGGCGTCGTTGTTGAAGACGCAACGGGTCCATTCGATGTGGCCGTCAGCGCCGGCGGGGACGTTGATGTCGAAGTCGCGGTTGGCCTTGCCGTAGATGGTTTCGTCGACGCCGTCGGCGGGCACCGTGTACGGGACCGCAGCGCAGCGCAGCGCAGGTCGGTCGTTCGTCCGAGACGTCGCGCTCGGCAACATTGCTGTGACGTTCGGGATCGGGCGGCCTGGCGGCGCGCGCTGGCCGTAGAAGAGGCGCCATGGACGCCCGCCGCTTCTTCTTCGAAGCCTTTCCGCAGCTCGTCGTCGCTGCACCGCAACGCTTCGCGGCGCTGCGCGGTGTCGTCGCCGTCAGCGTTCAGGGACAGGGAAAGTTCACGGTGCGCCTCGGCGATCTCGATGCACCCGTCGTCGAAGGCTTCGACAAGAAGGCCACCGCCAAGCTGTGGTTCCTCGGCCAGACCTTCAGCCAGTTCCTCGACGGCACGTTGCCGCCAACGACCACGACGCGCCAGCTCATCAAGGGCGGCGACGGCGACGTCCTTCAGGGCTTCGGCCAATTCCTCTCCGAGACCGCGGCTGTGCTGCGGTTGAAGAAGCCAGGCAGATGAAAACACATGCGTCGTCAACGACGACGTGGAGGCAGTCATGACCGGTATTTCAGGACGCGTCGCGAAACCCCTCGTTCACACCGCCCTCGACAAGGCCGCGGAGAATTTGAAGAAGGCCAAAGGCAACGACCCGGCCGTCAGCCGCGCCGACGTCAGCAAGGCGACCAAGACGATCGCGTCTGACGCCGAGCGTGCGCTCACCGAGCAGTTCTTCAAGTTCATCGACGCTCGTGAGCCCGCCCTCGGCGCTCGCGTCACAGACAAGGACATCGACAAGGCCGTCGCCTACGCGAAGCAGCACATCATCGACAAGTACGACCTCAACGGAAACGGCATCTCGAAAGAAGAGATCGGCAAGATGTCTCGGCTCGGCCGCCTCGCGGTCGAGCTCGCCGTCGAGCTGAAGAAGACCGGCGCCGCCGGCGAGACGCCGTCGGCGACGACGACGACGCAGTTGGGCAAAGACATCACGGCGGCAGCGCTGCTCAAAGACGGCACCGCCGTCACGTACATGAGCGAGAGCGATTACCCCGTCACCTTCGTGTCGGCGCCGGCCCCTGCGGCCTTTGACGCCAAGAGCGTGATGGCGGCGTTCACGTCGACGATGCTGAAAGACGTCTTCAACGGCGAGCGCGACCTCAAGGACATGACCGCCGACATGTGGTCCGTCGCCGACACGAAAGAGCGCATGAAAGACCTCGTCGAGATCGACGATCCTGCCGACGCTGGCTCCGTCGAAGCCGGCGGCGCCTTCGCCAAGGTCATGAAGCAGATCGACGACAACCTCACCGACGTCCGCGTGGTCAAGGTCGGACCGAAAGCCAGCGACGGCTCCCTCGCTGATGACCAGGGCCTCTACAACTTTTTCATCGTCGGCAAGACGCGCGACGGCCAGATCGCCGGCGTCTCCTTCGGCGCCGTCGAAACCTGAGCGGCCGACGACCTCGAACAAGAAAGCGGAGCCCGTGATGGCTCCGCTTTTTCCTTTTTATCCTTCCTTCATCGCGTCGCCGGCGGGCTCGTCAACACAGCGCGCTCGACGTTCTGCGATCACCCAGCCACAAGCGCGGGCATGAGAGCCATCGTGCAACGACGCTACGGCGGTCCCGACGTCCTCGCGCTCGACGACATCGCCGAACCCGTCGCCGGCGCCGGCGAGGTCGTCGTCGACGTCGCCGCCAGCAGCGTCAACCCGATCGATTGGAAGCGGGCGAGCGGCACCTACCGCCTGGTGCTGCCGGTGACGTTTCCAGCGGTGCCCGGCTACGACATCGCTGGCACCGTCGTCGCTGTCGGCGCCAACGTCGACTTCGCCGTTGGCGACCGCGTCCACGCCCGCATCGGCAACGCCGCCGGTGGCGCCTGCGCCGCCCGCGCCGTCGTCGGCGTCGACGTCGTCGCCCGCATGCCCGACGGCATGAGCTTCGCCGAAGCCGCCGGCCTGCCGCTCGCCGGCATGACGGCGCTGCAAGGACTGCGCGACGACGCGGGGCTCGCCGCCGACGCATCACAGCAGCGCGTGCTCGTCGTCGGCGCCTCGGGCGGCGTCGGCCACTTCGCCGTGCAAATCGCAAAGGCCGCTGGCGCTCACGTCACCGGCGTGTGCAGCGGCAAGAACGTTGGCGTCGTCGAAGGCCTCGGCGCTGACGTCGTCGTCGACTACGGCGCCGCCGACCCCTACAAAGGCCTCGCTGCCTTCGACATCATCTACGACGCCATCGACGCCCGCCCCGGCTTCTGGTCGCGGCATTTGACGTCGACGGGGCGCTACGTCTCGCCGGTGTTGTTGCCGGGGCTCTACGCGCGCAGCTGGCTCAACCGCTTCACTGCACGGCAGGTGCGACCGGTGACGTTGAAGAGCAACGCCGCCGACCTCGGCGCGCTCGACCGGCTGTGGTCGGCGGGACAGCTGAAGGTGCACGTCGACAGCACGCACCCGCTGGCGCAGCTCGGCGACGCCTGGCGCCGCTCGATCAGCGGGCGCGCCGTCGGCAAGGTCATCGTCGCCGTCAGCTGACGCGTTCAGGACTCACCGACGATGGAGTTCTGCGGAGCTGTCTGCCGCCGCGAGAACGACGAAGGACGCGAAGCCCTGCGGCCCCGCGTCCTGCGTCTTCTTCGTCTGCGCGGCAGACTCAGGTGTCGCAGCCGCCGTTGCAGACGCCATTGTCGCAGGTGGCGCCTTCGCCGCAGGCGTTGCCGCAGAAGCCGCAGTTGTCGACGTCGGTGTTGAAGTCGACGCAGCCGCAGACTTCTTCGGTGACTTCTTCGCCTTCGCCTTCGCCTTCGCCTTCGCCTTCGCCTTCGCCTTCGCCTTCGCCTTCGCCTTCGCCTTCGCCTTCGCCTTCGCCTTCGCCTTCGCCGACGGCGATGTCGACGCAGTCGCTGGTGACGATGGTGTTGCTGTCGAGGTTGACGGCGCCCGTGCGCGCCAGGGCGCGGCCGTGGAGCTGCGCGTTGGTCTGCAACGTCACGCTGGCGAGGGCGAGGAGGTCGCCGACGACGACAGCGTCGCTGCCGATGGTGGCCGAGCTGCCGATGTTCCAATGAACATTGCAGGGCTGGGCGCCGCGGCTGAGCACGACCGAGGCGCCGCTCATCACGGTGAGGGTGCTGCCGACGAGAAAGACGAACTCGCTCGCGTCGTCGCCGGCGCCGTCGAGGGTGACGCTGCCGGTGAGCAGCGCGCCTTCGCTGAAGCAATAGACGCCGGCGACGAGGGTGAGGCCGGTGAGGTCCGGCGTCGACAGGGTCTGGTCGCAGGCGAGGTCGGCGAGGGCGACGGCAGCGGCGCCGGCGGCGAGCTGCGCAGAGATGGCGACGTCGTCGGCGACGTGGACCGCGCCGAGCACGACGGGGCCGCCGGTCACGGCCGTGCCGGGCGAGAGGCCGAGGTCACGGCCGAGCGTGGTCGGTCCGGCGTTGGTGACGGTGGTGGCGGCGAGCACGCTGAAGTCGCCAGCGAGCCCGAGCACGAGCGGCGACGACGACGACGACGACGACGCGGTGCGCGCCGGCCGCTGCAGCGACTCTCCACACGCGCCGGTGGCGAGGGCGGTGAGCGTGCAGACAACGAGAGAGAGGCGGCGGGTGAGGCGCGCGGAAGCGAGTGATTTCATGTTGTTCGAGTCCCCAGGAGCGCGTGCTCTGCCGCTCGCGCCTTCTCACTCCACTGGCCGTGCCACCTGCAACGGCGCGCCCGAACGCCACAACCGTCAGCGCGATCGGGGAGCGAAGGCGCGATCGGGGCGTCGTGCCCCACACACAGCAAGTGCGGCACCCAGACTCATCCAGACTGACTCCCGGGCTCAGCCGAGGTCGAGGATCGGGGCCAACGCCTGCTCGGGCAACATCAAAGAGAGCTCTTTTCGCAGTTGTAGATACTGCGGCGAGATGGTGAACAACACCAGCTCGCGGATCGCCAGGCGCACGCCCGTCATCGACCCACCGGCAGTGCGAATCACCTTCACGGCCGCGGGCAAATCACTGGACAGCAAGAACCCAAGTCTGTCGCCCGTATACCCAACACCCGCTTTCCAGTCCGACAGGTGCGTGCGACCGCGGGCCACGACCCAGTCGCGCAGCGCCGGCATCAAGGTCGCGCGCAGGGCGTCCTGCTCTGTCGTCGACAAGCCAGAGAACAGCTCTTTCTGCAGCTCGGCGCCGTAGCGGTCGGCCTCGGCCGAGGGCTTCTCGACATCGCGCGGCGACAAGAACGCCGACACCAGAGCCTCGAGCAGCTTGCGGATCTCCGAGGCGTCCAACGACGCCGCGAGCAACGCCCACGGCGACAACCACGCCATCGCGCGGCCCAGCGCAAACGCGCGCTCGGGCGTCATGCCGCCGCGCAACACTTCGCTGGTGATGATCAACCCCGGCTCGCGCGCCGGCAGCGCCGCGAACGGCGGCGACGCGCCGTCGGTGACGCCGAGCTCGGCCGTGTAAACGGGCACCGCCAACGGCGAACCCGGACCGCGGCCAGCGGCGCCGGGAAATCCCGCCAACGCCGACGCCGTGCGCAGCGCCATCGCCACCGATGCCGGCAGCTTCTGCTCGACGAGGGCGTCTTTGCGGCGCACGCCGAAGTCCTGCAGCGGACGGCCGAGGCGCGGCAACAACCGCGGCGCCACCACCTCGAGCACCGCGCGAACGGGAGTGCGCTCCATCGGGTGCGCCAGCTTCTTCTTCGTCGACGTCGCGTCCGCCGGCGGCAGCGGCCACCGCGGAAACGGCGGACGCACCGCGCGCACCGCGCGCACCATGTCGTCGTCAGCGATCTCCAACGCCGTCATCGTCGCGGCGACGGCAAAGGCGTCGTCGGCCTGGCGAGAGCGGGCGTAGACAGAGAACAAGCCGCGCCACGCTTCGACCAACAACGTGTCGCGGTCGAGCACCGCGCGCCACGCGTAGACCGCCTCTTTCCACTGGCCGAGCTCGACGTGCAGGCGGGCCGCGTCTTCGCGCGGCTTGATGGCGTCGGGGTCGAGGGCGCTCATCGCCTCGCAGGCGTCGATGGCGGCGCGCAAATCGCGCAGCTCGTAGCGGCGCAGCTGCGCCAGGCGCTCGAGCAAGACGAGCCGCGCGGCGGTGTCGTTGCGATCGAGAGACTTGAGGCGCGTCGTGTAGAGCGCGTCGAGTCCTTTGCCGTCTTTCTTGTCGGTGAAGAATTTCTCGGCAGCGTCGAGGATCGCAGTGTTTTTCGGGTCGAGGTCGACGGCGGCTTTGATTTCGACGGCGGCTGTGTCGTCGGCCATCCGCAGCTTCTTTTGCAGACGAAACAAGCGCAGGTGCAGCTGCGCCTTCTTCTGCGGGTCGCGCTCTTTCGCCACCAGCGCGCGCGATTGTTCAAGCACCGAGCGCGGGTCTTCACCCTCGAGCTCGAGGTCAAACAACATCTCGCGCGCCGTCGACGCATCGGGATCGTGCTGCAGCGCTTCTTCGAGCAGCTGGCGCGCGAGCACCGCGTCTTTCTTCGTCGTCAGCGCCAACTTCGCCGACTTCTCTTTCAGCTTCGCTTTCTCTGACGGCGCGATGGCGCGCCGCAGGTCCATCGCGATGGCTTGTTCGAGCACGTCGACGTCGGCAGCGTCGACGTCTTTGTCTTCTTCTTCGAGGGCCATCACGAAGCTGCGCACAGCGCGATCGCTGAGCGCGTCTTCGAGCTCCACCGGACGCTCCGACGCCGTCACCAACGCCAGCGCCTTCTTCGCGGCTTTCTTGCCGCCTGCGGTGTCGCCCTGCTGCAAACGCAGCGCGCAGACCTCGCCCCAGACGTCGACGTGCACGCTCGGCTTGAGCGCGTAGGCGTGGTGCAAGAGCACCGTCTCGAGCACCTCGCGGCGGCGCGCGTCGGCGATCTGCAAGGCACCAGGCTTCGCCGTCGACGACGGCAACCGCTGCGCCGCCGAGAGGTGACGCGCGAAGGCCAACAACGTCGGCAAGTCATCGCCGCGCTCTTCGAGCAACGCTTCGAAGCGCTTGTGTGCGCCGTCGCGGTCGCCGTCTTGCGTGACGGCCAGCGCCAACAAGCGGCGAAAGCCGAAGGGCAGCTGCGCCCCCTGCGCCTCGGCGTTCATCAGCGGCCGGTACATCTCGTCAACGAGCTCGGGCGCCGGCACCGACAACGCTGCCTCGACGTCGCGCTCTTGCAGCGCGAGGGCGCGCACCTGCAGCAAGCCGGTGAGCGCGTCGGTGTCGACGGCGCTGGCGTTCAGCGCCGCTTCGTAGGCGGCGGCGGCGGCGGTCGGATCGTTCTTCTCGCTCGCTTGCACGCGGCCGAGCTTCACCAACGTCTGCGCGCGATCGCGTCCGGATTGCAGCGACGCCAGGCCCGTCAGCGCATCGACGACGGCGTCTTTGTCGCCCTTCTGGCGCCCGAGCTGGTGCAGGGCGTCCCAGGCTTCTTTGAGGTTGCGGTCGGTCTCGACGGCGGCGCGGTAGCGCTTGAGCGCGTCGTCGGCGCGCAGCAGGTGCTCTTCGAGCAGCTTGCCGACGCGCAGGTGCACGCGGGCGCGGGCGCCAGCGTCGCGTTCTTCGGCGGCGATTTTTTCGAGGGCGGCGAGGGCGGCGGACGCGTCGCCGATCTCGAGCAGCAGCTCGGCGTGCGCGTCGAGCACGCGCAGGTCTTTCGGCTGCAGCAGCACGGCTTTTTCGATCAGCTCGCGCGCGCGTCCGCGCTTCTGCAGCTTCTCGCGCGCGAGCGCCGCGCCGCGCAGCAACAGCCGGGCGGCGACCTCGGCGCGGGCGCGGCCGGCGAGGTCTTCGACGAGGTCGACGGCGTCGGCTGTGCGATTCGCTTGCAGCAGCGCGTCGAGCACGCGCTCGACCAGCGGCTGATCGCCAGGGGCGAGCCTGGCGGCTTCGACGAGGGCGGCGGCGGCGTCGCTGCCGCGGTCGGCGGCGGTGTACGCGCGCGCCAAACGCTCGAGCGCTTGTCGCGCGCCCTCGTTGTCTCCGCCAGCAGCGGCGGCGTCAGCGCGGGCCCGCAGCGCGGCGACGACCTCGCTGGCGCGCCGCGGGTCATCGGCCAACAGATCGGCGAGCACCGTGGTGGCGCGGGCGTCGCCGGGGACGCGCAGCAAGAGCTCGCGCGCGGTGGCTTCGGCGCCCACTTTGTCGTCGACGGCGACGCGCAGCTCGAGCAGCTCACGCAAGATGCTCGCGGTCTCAGCGTCGGCGCCCTTGCTGGACGCGCCGGCACCTGCGCTTGCCCCGCCTGCGCTCGCCCCTGCCCCGCCTGCGCTGCCGCCTGCGCTGGCTGGGCCGGAGAGCTCGGCGGTGGCGCGGGCGAGGCGCGACAAGAAGCGCGCGCGTTCGTCGGGGGTCGCCTTTTTCTCGTGGGCGCGGCGGGCGCTGTTGCGCGCGGCGGCGGCGACGCCCGCGGGGTGCTCGGGCACCAGCGTGGCCCACGCGGCGAGGGCGGCGCTGTCTTTGCGCGCATCTTCGAGCAGCGTGATGCGCGCGCGCGTCAGGCGCACGCGACGGCTCTCGCCGTGTTCGACGTCGGCGGCGGCGCTGCGCCAGGCGCGCAGGTGCAGCGTGTCTCTGCGGTCGACGTCGGCGGCGCCGCGGAGGGCGTCGTCGAGGAAGGCGAAGATGGCGCCGTCGGGGCCGCCGCCGCTGGCTTCGTCGACGGCGACCTCTTCGAGGAGTGCGTGCACAGCGTCGACGTCGTGCCCGGCGGCTTTGGCGCCGGCGAGCCACAAATCTGAGAACGACGGACGCGCCGCCGCCGGCAGCGCCAGCTGAATCTCGCGAATCAAATTCGACGCACGCTCGCCGTGGCGCACGGCGTCTTTCACCATCAGCGCCACGCCGGCGCCGGGCAGCTCTCCGGCGGGTGCTGCGAGCAAAAGCGCGCGGGCGGCGAGCCGCATGACGCGTGGATCGCCGGGCGAGAGGTCTTGCAGGTCGGCCGCGAGGTCGAGGCACTCGTCGCCGTCGCCGTCGATCAGCAGCGCCTGCGCGCGCTGCAAGAGGTCGTCGCGCGTCGGCGCTCGCGGCGGCTCCGGCTCTGGCGGCTGCGACGGCTGCGACAGCTCCGGCTCTGACGGCTCCGACGGCTCTTCGCGCTGCTGCGAACGCTCTGACGCCTCGGCGGACGGCGCGGTGAACAGGTCCGAATTTTTCGTTTCGACCTTGTCGGTGCCCCGGCCCCGGTCGTCGACGGAGCGGTCGTCGACGGAGCGGTCGTCAACGTCGCGGGCGCGTTCGTCGGCGAGAGAGACGTCGCCGCCGCCGGGGGCCGTCATCGCCGGCTCGGGCAGCGCGTCGCCGAGGGACAGCAGGTTGCGCGAAGACGCCGCGGGCGCGCGCGCCGACAGCAACGGCTGCTCGTTCGAGAGCTCGGACGAGCCCTCTGACGACGGCGCCGCCTCGAGGGTGACGTCGGGAGGAGCGACGCCCGCCGGCGACGTGACCTCGGTGACATCGGCGGAGTGGCCGCGCCGCGTCTTCTTCTGCTTCTTCTGCTTCGCCTTCGGCTTCTTCCGATCGGAAATCTCAGACGACTCGCTGAGCGTGCCCGGCGCCTTCTTCACAGGGCCGGTGTCTTCGTCGACGGGCGCGAGGGCGCTCTCGGCCAACGGCGGCGGCGGCGACGTGAACGGCGACTCGACCGGCGTGCGCTGCCACACCGGCGGGCGCGCGACCGAGCGCGAGGCCTCGTCGAGCAACAGCAGCTCGGGCACCGACACCGACGCCGACGCCGACACCGACGCCGACGCCGACACCGACGCCGACGCCGACGCGGATGCAGACGGCGACGGCATCACCGCCGACAGCAGCAGATCAGACGGCAGCGCGGTCGGCGGCGCCGGCGGCATCGTCGCCGTGGCCAGCGACGCCTTCTCGACCGTCTTGTCGCCGCGCACGACGAGCTGCGACGGCGCGTCTTCGTCGACGACGGCGCCGGCTTCGTCGCTGGAGACGACGCGCGCGTCTTTCTCGTTGGGTGGGCGGGGCTGCCGCATCGAGTCTTCTTCAATCGCCTGCTTGCGCAGCAGCGGGTCGACGCGCTCTTCGCTGACGACCTCGGCGTCGTCGGCGGACAGCTCGGCCGGCAACGACTTGAGCTCATCGGTGAAGACGGGCTTGTCGAATTCGGCGGCGGCGGCGTCGCCGAAGAAGGCGCGGGCGGCGGCGAGGGCGGCCTCGGGATCTTCGCTGCCTTCGCCGGCCTTTGAGGCGATGATCGCGCTGCTCGTCGACGTCGACAACGGCACCGTCTCGTTGCCCTGCGGCGCCGCGATCTCTTCTTCGTCCGCGGGCAGCGGCGGCGGGATCGACGGGATGTCGGGCATGACCGGCGGCGGTCCGACGTGGGTCGCCATGTTCGGGTCCATCGCCCGCGCGAGGTTGCTCTCGACGATGTCGGGATCGTCGAAGCTCTCTTCTTCGACGACGACGGCCGGCGACGGCGCGGCGAGCGCGGCAAGGCGCACGGCGACGACAGCATCGGGCACCTCGCCGAAGCCGCCGGCCAGCGATGGCACCTCAGACGGCGTCGACGCCCGTGACGGCGCAGCGGACAACGACGCGGGCGCCAGCGACGCTGCTGCCGGCACGGGCCGGGAGAGGTCGCCGTCCACAACACGGACCGCGTCTGTCGGCGGAGGCAGCGCCGGCTTCCACTCTTTCGGCTCGACGGGGGGAGGGATCTCGACGGCGAGCTCGAGGTCATCGCGGAAGCGCTCGGCCTTTTTGCGCGCGGCCTTCGTCTCGTGGTGCGACAGCGACGCGAGATACGCAGCAAACGCGGCGGGCTTGTCGTTCTTCGCCTCGGCGACGGCGCCCAGCTTGTTCAACGCCGATGCCCGCGCGCGCGGCGCCACGTTGACCTCGTCACCGATGGACCGGAAAAAGGCGCCAGCCTCATCGAGGCGTTTGACGTCGAGGGCGAGCCGGTAGACGTCGTCGATGAAGAGCCCCTCGGGGATCTTGCGTGCGGCCTTGAGAGCCTCGAAGAACGCCTTCTCTTTGTCGACGAGAATGACCTCGTAGGTGCGGGCGAGGGCGCGGCGCAGGCGTCCTTGCAGCGTGTCGTCGCCCTTGGCCTTCTTCGCGGCCTTCTCGAGCAACGCGATGGCCGGCTCGCTGCCGCCGGCGGTCTCGACGGTGCTCTTCAACGCCCCGTCGTCATCGGCCGACAACCGCAGCGCCAACACCAGCGCCCGCGTGGCGCCTTCGCCGTCGTTGAGCACGTCTCTGGCGAGGGCCGCGGCTTCGAGGGCGCGGGCCGCGGCGTCGCGGGCGGCGGTGCCGTCGACGACGGCGGCGGCTTCGAGGGCGGCGGCGCGGCGGTACTGCCACCCCGTGAGCTCATGCTCTTCGGTGCCGCGTTCGCGCTTTTGCAAAATGACGACGAGCAGCGCCTCGCTGAGCCCGAGCGCGCCCTGCTCGTTCTTCACTGCGTCGAGGGCGTCGTCGACGGCGTCGTCGTTGCCGGCTTTGAGAGCTGCGTCGAGGTCCATGCGGCGCGCAGACTACACGCCTCGGGGAGCGCGTGACGAGGCTCGCCGGGTGGGTCAGTACATAAAGCCGACGCCGACGGAGAAGCCCGCCGCGACGTTCAACGACCTGCCGCCCTGCAGCTTGATGGGATCGTTCGAGGCGCCGTTGACGGTG
>JANNAY010001570.1:0-1742 GCA_031384945.1 Deltaproteobacteria bacterium | reverse complement strand
CGGCGCCGTGTTCGACGTCGTCACCCTGCCCGGTGAGCTGACCATGGTGCGGGCCGACGTCGACCGTTGGCTGTCGTCGGCCGCCGAGGCCGTCGCCACCGCCCACGGCGGCACGTTCCCGTTTCCGCGGGTGCAGATCGTCGTCGACCCGGTGCTGGCGTCGGGGGTGCCGTTCGGCATGGTGCAGCGCGGCGGCGGTCCGCAGGCGTTCTTGCTCCTGGGGCAGCGCGCCCGCGTCAACGACGTCGTCGGCGACTGGGTGGCCGTGCACGAGCTGTCGCATCTGCTGTCGCCGCCGGTGGCCCTCGATGACACCTGGCTCGGCGAAGGCATCGCCAGCTACCACCAGAACATCCTGCGCGCCCGGTCGGGGTTGATGACGCCAGCGCGGGCGTGGGAGTCGCTGCGCGACGGCTTTGAGCGGGGCGCCGAGGCCGCAGCGCGGGGTCCGTTCACGCTGTCGCTCGCCGAGGCGAGCAACAAGATGCGCGCCGAAGGGCGCTACCTGCAGACCTATTGGGGCGGCGCCGCGATCGTCTTGATGGTCGACGTGGCCTTGCGCGAGTGCGGCGGCGGCACCGTCGATGACGTCTTTGCGTCATTGCGGGCCGAACAGCCGGTGGTCGATGTCCGCCGCGTCGACGCCGACGAATTCGTCGCCCGCGCCGCCGCAGCCGCCACCGGCTGCGCCCACGTCAAAGCCGACGTCGACGCGGCGCTTTCGCGGCCATTTCCTGACGTTCAGCCGCTGTTGGACGCGCTGGGGGTGCGCGAGGGCGCGCTCGACGACAAAGCCCCCCTCGCCCGGATTCGCCGCGAGATCTCGCGGTCGTCCAGCGGTCGCTGATTGCGGAGTGGACCACCCGCGGTCCTTCGTGCTTTTCTCTGCCCCGAATGTCTGTCCTGCGTCCCACAACGGCCGCCCTCGTCGCCGTTTGCCGCGTTCTCGCGGTCGCCGCCGTGCTCTGCGGCGCGTCAGGAATGGGCTGCTCTGAAGATCCCCTCGACGGCCTGCAGCCGCCCCCGGTGCTCGGCAGCGAAGGCCGCGTCCGCTACGTCGTCACCCTCGACAAACCCGCGGTTGACCTCGCCGAGTACCGCGCGCTCTTGAAAGACAACCCCGGCGGCGTCACCGCCTACGTCGAGAAGAAGCGCGCCGACGCCGCCGCCGCATTCGCCGACGTCGACGCCGCCACCGGTACCGTCGGCGGCAAGGTCGTCGAGCGCTGGTGGATGTCGAACCAGGCCACCATCGAGATTCCCGCCACCGGCGTGCCCACCATCCGCGGCGTCCCCGGCGTGAAGAGCGTCGAGGGCGATCGCCCCCTTCAGTGATGGCCCTTGCAGTGACGCCCGCTGCAATGACAGCAGCGACGTCGCCAGCGTCGTAGACCTCAACATGGACGATCTTCGGGGAACAGTCGGACTCGGCTTTCGCGCTGCCCTCGCCGACGAGCTGCTGGCGCGCGACGCCACGCCGGTGCGCTTTCTCGAGATCGCGCCCGAGAACTACATCGGCGTGGGCGGCAAGCGCGGGCGGCTGCTGGCGATGGCGAAAGAGCGCTGGCCCGTCGTCAGCCATGGCTTGTGCGGCGACTTCGCCGGCTCAGGCGACGTCGACGACGACCTGCTCGGCCATGTGCGGCGCTTTCTGCGCGACAACGGCGCCCGCTGGTACAGCGACCACCTCTGCCTGACCCGCGTCGACGGCGCCGAGACCCACGATCTGTTGCCCCTGCCCT
>JANNAY010001561.1:0-5133 GCA_031384945.1 Deltaproteobacteria bacterium | reverse complement strand
GCCCGCTCGCGCTCTTTCATTGGCAGCTGCACGGACCGGCCCGCTACGACTTTCGCGCCCAACACCGCCATCGCCATCTTGCCGCCGTGGAGCGTGCGACCCCTGCAACGCGCCGGCAGAGACGCGCCGCGCATCATCGCCTCAGATGGTCCGTGGTTCGCGCTGGCCGACGCCCGCTACCAGCACCTCAGCGTCGTCGTCGAGCCCGATGCACAACCCTGGTTGAAGAATCTGCCGACGCCGTCGGCGAAGAAAGACATCGGCCCGCTCGCGCTCTTTCATTGGCAGCTGCACGGACCGGCCCGCTACGACTTTCGCGCCCACCTCGCCGAGGCTGTCGTCAGCGGCGGCAAGGTCAAACGCGCCTGGGCCCTCGTCACCGAGAACGGATCCGACGTCGTGGTCGTCGATGGCGCCTGCGTCGTCGCCTACAAAGACGTCGACGTCGGCGGCGAATTCGTCGTCGCCGCCGGCCACGGCCGCGACGGCGTCGAACGCGGCGGCGCCGTCACCATCCGCGTAAAGATCGACGGAGCGCTCGTGGCGACGCTCGTGCGCAAGCCGACGTTCGTGGTCGAGCCGTCGCGCAAAACGCTGCGCGAATTTTTCTCCAGAGCAGAAGACACCGACGGAGAAGGCTTCAGAGCAAGCGTCGTCGACACCCACGCCTACGCCGGCGGCAAACACGACGTCGTCTTCGAATTCGACGGCGCCGACATCAGCGGCTTCGGCTTCGACGCGGTGGCCCGATGACCGCTCGCAACAACGATCGGGTCATCGATCGGGTCATCGCCGCCGCCATCGTCGTCGTCACAGCCGTCGTCGTCGGCGTCAGCGCGCAGTCGCTCGGCTTCACCCGCGACGAGGGCTACTACTTCAAGGCCGGCACGCAGTACGCGGCGTGGTTTCGCGAGCTGTTCACCCAGCCGACGGCGGCGCTGACGTCGTCGTCGATCAACGAGCATCTCTCGTACAACCCTGAGCATCCGTTCTTGCTCAAGGGGTCGTTCGCGCTCTCGTGGTTGCTCAACCAGACGTTGGGTTCGCCGTTTCTGCAGCACAACGCGCTGCGATTTCCGGCCTGGATCGTGGCCGGGCTGGCGGCGATGTTCGTGTTCTTGCTGGCGCGTGAGCTGCTGTCGCGGCGCGCGTCGCTCGTCGCTGCAGCGCTCTTCATCGCGATGCCCCACGTCTTTTGGCACATGCACGTCGCCTGCTTCGACACAGGCGTCGTCGCCGCCCACGCCGCGCTCATCTGGAGCTACCTGCGCTTCAGAGGCACCGTCAAAGGCAGCGTCGTCGTTGGCGTCGTCTTCGGCATCGCCGGCGCAGTGAAGCACAATGTGCTGCCGATGCCAGCGCTTCTGGTGCTGCATTGGTTGGTGTGCGAGCAGCAGCAGCGAGATGGAAGACTGCGCATTCCTCTCGTCTTCTTCTGTCTCGCGTTGATCGCACCCGTGGTCTACGTGCTTCTCTGGCCCTATCTGTGGCCCGACGTCGCACTTCGCTTCGGCCAGTATATTGGCTTTCACCTGCACCACGAGCACTATCCAATCCTCTATTTCGGTGACTTGCTCACCCATCCACCGTTTCCCTGGTTGTTCCCCGCGGTGATGTCGGCGGTGACCATCCCCGTGCCGATCCTCGCGTTGATGGGGCTCGGCAGCGTCATGGCCGTCGTCGACGTCGTCGCGTTTCTGCGCGCCCGCGTTCGCAGCGGCGAAGCCGAGGTCACCCGCGTGCCGCTCGGATCGTCGCGCTCGATCAGCTCAGGCAGCAACGCGCTTCTGCTGGGCATGAACGCGTTCGTGCCATTCTTTCTCATCGCCCTGCCGTCGACGCCCATCTTTGGCGGCACCAAGCATTGGATGAACGCCCTGCCCTTCTTGTGCGTCTTCGCGGCCTGGGCCCTCGAAGAGATCGCCGCCCGCCTGACGTTGCACCGAGCCGTCGTCGTCGTCGTCGCCACAGCCATCACCGGCCCTGGCGTCGTCGTCAGCGCCCGCGTCTGGCCGTATGGGCTCGGCAGCTACAACGAGCTCATCGGGTTTTCGCGCGGCGCCGCCAACGTCGGCATGCAGCGCACCTTCTGGGGCTACGAGGCGCGGGCCGCGTTGCCTCTCATCAACGAGCGCGCCGCGGCGCGCGGCAAGATTCACTTCGGCGACGTCAACCCTGACAGCCACCGCATGTATGTGTCCGATGGATTGCTGCGCAAAGACCTCGGCTTTTCCAACAGTGTCAAGGGCTGCGCCGTCGCGCACGTCGAACCACAGGGTGAATTCAAGCAACAGCAAATCGACGTGTGGAACGAGTGGAAGACGCGCGTGCCCGATCTCGTGATGAGCGCTGAGGGTGTGCCGCTGTCGACGGTGACGTTCAGACCGTGACTTCGGCGGCGCGAGCGAGCACAAGGGACGCGAGACCCCTTGTTCGAAAAATTCACCTCACTGTTCTCCACCGATCTGGCCATTGACCTCGGCACCGCCAACACGCTGGTGCACGTGCGCGGCAAGGGCGTGGTGTTGAACGAGCCCTCGGTCGTCGCCATCGCCAGAAGCGGCAACGACGTGCGCGTGCTCGCGGTCGGCCGCGACGCCAAAGAGATGCTCGGCAAGACGCCCGGACACATCACCGCGATTCGCCCCATGCGTGACGGCGTCATCGCCGACTTCACCATCACCGAAGCGATGATCAAGTCGTTCATCGACAAGGCGAACCAGGGCAAGACCTTCATTCGCTCGCGCCTGCTCATCTCGGTGCCCGCGGGCATCACGCAGATCGAACAGAAGGCCGTGCGCGAGGCCGCCGTCGGCGCTGGCGTGCGCGAAGTTCACTTGATCGAGCAGCCGATGGCCGCCGCCGTCGGCGTCGGCCTCAAGGTGCTCGAGGCCCGCGGCTCGATGATCGTCGACATCGGCGGTGGCACCACCGACGTCGCCGTCATCTCGCTCGGCGGTCTCGTCTCGTCGCAGACGCTGCGCATCGCTGGCGACAAGATCGACGAAGCGATCGTGAACTTCGTTCGCAAGCGCCACAACATCTTGATCGGCGAGCGCACCGCTGAGCTCATCAAGGTGAAGGTCGGCTCGGCCTACGCTCTCGACGAAGAGCTCGACCTCGACGTCAAAGGCCGCGACCTCATCACCGGCGTGCCGCGCCAGATCTCGGTCACGTCGGTCGAGATCCGCGAGGCGATGAGCGACGCCATTCGCCACATCGTCGGCGCCGTCAAAGCGACGCTCGAGAAGACGCCGCCCGAGCTCTCGTCCGACATCATCGATCGCGGCATCGTCCTGTGCGGCGGCGGCGGCATGATCCGCAACCTCGACGTGCTCTTGAGCAAAGAGTGCGACCTGCCCGTCTTTGTCGCCGAGAGCCCGCTGCTCGCCGTGGTCGACGGCGTCGGCATCGTGCTCGAGAACCTGCCGCAGTACCGGCGCTTGCTGCTCTAATTCAGGGCGTCGGCTCTGGTGTCGGCGGCGTCGGCGTCGGTTGCGTCGGCGTCGGTTCCGTCTTCGGCGGCGTTGGCGGTTCCGTCGTCGTCGGCGTCGGTTCCGTCGCTGGCGTCACGGCAGACTGCGACGTCGACCACGACTTGCGCGTTGGCTTGGCGAAGGTGCGCTTCACAGATTCTTCGGTGCGCGCGACCTCGGTGTTGACCTGCTGCTGCAGCCCGGCGGCGTGGCGGCGCAGCGGATCGGTGTTCTCGTCGACGCTGGTGAACGAGAGCAACGGTTTGCTCCACTCGCCCTTGACCGACATGCGCACCGGCACGGTCTCGACGATGCCAGCGCTGGCCTTGTGGGTGCGAAACAACAGCGGACCCCCGAGCTCAAGCCGCGTCTTCACATCGAGCGAGCCGTCGAAGCCGGTGGAGCCTTCGACGAAGACGCTGCCGAGGCCGGTGTCGACGACGAAGGGGGCGTCGAGGCGGACGCGTTCGTCGGCGATGTGAAAGACCCAGGTGGCGTCTCTGGCGCTGCCGCCGAGGTCGGCGTCGGCGCCGTCTTTGATGTCGTCGCCGACGCTGCCGACGTTTACGACGGCGCGGACGAAGCGGATGTACGACGCCGTCGTCGCCGACACCTTCTCGAGGCTGTTCACAACGAGGTTGTGCGTCGTGACGGCCACGTCGCCGTTGAGCGAGCGCTGCAGCTGCCCCGGCTGCAGGCCCGCGGCGCTCAGGTTGGCGACGACGCTGAGCGAGCCGCGCAGCGGTCCGGTCTTCTCGCGCAGCGAGCGCAGCGCCGGCGAGAGGTCGATGCGGTCGATGCTGGCGTGCAGGCTGGTGGCGGCCACCTCGTCGCTGACGTCGATGAAGGATCCAACGACGTCGACGCTGCCGTTGAACACAACGAGCGACGACGGCTGCTGAAACGTGAAGCGCCCGTTGTTGAGACGCAGGTCGACGTCGATGTCGGAGATGTCAGCGCCGGCGACGGCGACGCCACCGCCCTTGACGCGTGCGCGCCCGGTCAGGTTCTTGGCGATGCCACGCCAGCGCGGTGATAGGCCAGCGCCTTCGAAGACGCTGTCGACGGCGGCGGCGCGGGCCAGGGCGCCGGGGGCGACCTCGTGCAACGAAGCGGTGACGACGAAGGGCACATCGCTGCGCTTGCTGAACACCAGCGTGTCTTTCTTCGCGCCGGCGATCTGCGCGCGAACGCCAGAGACGTCGGCGCGGACGGCGATGTCGAGGCCTGCGTCGTCGGAGCCGACGGCGATGTCGAAGACCGCGTCGCCGCCGCCGCGTCCGTGCTCGGGCAACAACAACACGACGTCGCGCGCGCGCAGCCGCAGATCGACGCTGCTGCGCACGACGTTGACGAGGATGGCGGCGTCGACCGAGGCCACGCCCTGATCGAGCTTGCCGTCAAACAAGTCGTGCAACAGCGGCGACACCGACAAGAGCCGCGGCAGCGACACCGGCTGCAAGCGGAGATCGAAGAAGGCCTGGTCGTCATCGTCAGGCTGCAAGACGACGTCGCCGTCGACGACGACGCCGCCGGGGGCCACGGCGGTGAGCAGGCCTTCGACGCGGCCGCCATCGCTGCGGTGGCCGGCGAAGACCAACGACAGCGGTTGTCCCGCGCGCTTGCGGGCGGCTTCGCCGAAGCCGACAAAGGCGTC
>JANNAY010001539.1:0-3461 GCA_031384945.1 Deltaproteobacteria bacterium | reverse complement strand
AGGTGCTCGGCCGACGCCGCGGCGAGGGCGCGCAGCCTGAGAACGCGACGCGCTCGTCGTCGAAGCGCTCCAACGAAGTCGGCCAACACGCGCGGCCTCGACGTCAATTCCGACCTCGCTTCTTCGAGAAGCGCGAGGTGGTCTGCGTCGCTGAGATCGGCGCCGACGTCGGCAAGGGCGTCGCACACCTCGCTGGTGATGGCTGGGAGCTCGAGCTTCTTGCGCCGCGGCCGCGACGGTCGTTCTCGAGGAAACGAAAGGCGCCGCTGTCGCGGGTGGATTTCTGGCTTTGCCGCCGGCGGGCTCGCATGCTGGTTGTCGACGACGTTGGTGACGTCGCCGGCGAGGGCCGCGGGGATCTTTTCTCCAGCCCCCCCGGACCCCCCCTGAGGGGGGACGGCTCCCCCCTCACCCTCTCTGTCATGCAGCGAACCGAATCCGGGAGGCGGGCCGGAGGCCCACATACTCTCCGGGGATTGGACCTGTGAAAGCGACGGGGTTTCAGCGACCTCAATTTCGAGCGACGGCTGATCCGGTGGGGCTGTCGCCACCAACGTCAGGCGCCACGTGCTTCGCCACGTGCTGCCTTCGCGGATGACGGCATGGTCGAGGTCCTCGGCCGCCTGCAGCTCCGACAGGGCCCGCTTCAATGTCGACCGCGGGCACGGCGCACCGACGCCGGCGTCGACGGACCAGAGGGCCACTTGCTTCGCGAGTTCGGCGAGCGAGCCTGACCAGGCGCCGCCCTGCGAGCGAAGGAAGCCGCGGACGTCGGCGACGACGTCGTCGCGTGTCGTGCGCAGCGGCCGCTTCTGCCCCTTCGACGATGGCTTCGTCGGTCCGCCTGGCTTCAACTTCGAGTGGGCCCACTCGACGATGTGCTCGAGCTCGTCGCCGCCGCTGTGGGAGGGAAACGTGCCGTCTTGCGCGCAGGTCGCGGCCCAAGAGCGCAGCTTCGCCGACGTCGTGGCCTCGTCGTTTCCGTCCCACACGCTGGCGCATGCGATCTGCACCGCCGCAGGGTGACGCTCGCCAACGGGCTTCGGCTCGAGCGCGGCGAGGCTGATGGCGCTGCGCATGTACTGCTTCTTCGTCGTCGCCTTCGCGAGCCCGAGAGAGACGAAGAGACGCTTCTCGAAGGCCTTCAGCGGACGCGAGATGTCAGCGATGCGCACGGGCCTGGCGCCGACGTCGCCTGCGACGAGCGTCGGCGGCTCGTCGTCGAGATGGGCAGCGACGACGTGACGGAGCGGAGAATTCGAGGGGAGGGGAAACGGGACGAGCGAGGTCATGAGCTCGCTCGCGCGAGCGACGTCGAGGGCCACGCTTCCGAGGTCCTCGAGCGCGAAGCTGAGCTTCATCGCCGCCCAGCGCCATGCCTCGAGCTGGCCAGCGAAAGCGTCGTGGTTCCTCTGGGGGGCAGTCGGCTTTGGGCGGCGCAGTGGCTCGATGGTCCAGAGAACGACGAGGCTCCGCTCCCCCTCGAACATGAAGTGCGGCGAGGGGCAGCCCTGCTTCTGCAGCGCCGCGGCGGCTTCGCCGGCGAGCTCGGCCGCGTCGCGGCCGCCGAGCGGAATTCGGATCCAAAGAGCAGGGAGCTCAACGAGCTTCCGCAGCGACCGGTCCCACAGAAACACCGCCGGCGAGAACGCCAGGGCGCGGCTGTAGTCGTCGTCGGCGCCTGCCCACGACTCGGTGCCCATCGTGTCGCTCAGGGCTTGGCGGCCCTTCTGGGGCCGCTGGGAGGGCCAGCGCACGAAGGTGCGCCAGAACGCCCCGAGGGCGTCGCCTTGCGACGTGAGTTGTTGAAATGTCGTCGTCACGCGCTCTCGAGCACGAAACGGCACACCGATCCCGTTGCCCTCGGGGAGAGGACACGGCTATACTGACCACGCCTTCTTGCTTGAAGGGTTCGTGGCTTCGAGATTGGTGAAGAGCCGTCTCAAATGAAAAGTCTGGCTTGCCCGCCGGACTTTTCTGTTTCTGGGCCATGTTTCTGGGTGAGCGCCCTCGCTTTCTTGCTTGTTCGAGTTCGTGGCGACGCGAGCCTACGCCTTCCGCGATTTCTTGGACAAGGGCTTCGTGCGGCGCCGGAATTGAGAGCCGCCGTCATTGCGGGCCGGAATCGCGGCTTTCTCGACGAGAAACCGCGAGTTCTCTTGGCGTCGTTGGGGCGCGCACCGACACCAGAATTTCGTGAAGCGCGCAAGGGCCGCGACCCAGAGGACGGTTGATCGGGAGATCACCGCGCGACAGAAAGTGCCGTCTGGGAGGACGCGGAAATGAAGCGCACCGAACGAATGGGGCCCCTGCCCTGTGCCGACGACGACGGCCAGCGGCACGACCTCTACATCGATCAAGACTTCGTCGCCGGCGTCGAGACGAACCGCACTTACAGGACTGCTGAAGGCCTCGTCGTCACGCGCGTCGCCGGCGGTGAGTTCGAGATCACCGCCACGGGGCAACGCATTCGCGTCGTCGTCGCCACGCCGCCGAAGCTCTGACCCTCACGTCGTGGCGCCCTCAGTCCTCGTCGTGGAGACCCCTGCCCCAGTACTTGCGCCAGATAGCGTAGACGTCGTCGTAGTCGAGGGCGCCGTGATTCCAGAAGAGGAGCGCGACCTCTCTGGCGAGCCAGTAGTCGGCGAGGAGCGTCGCGAGGACGTTGTCGAGGAGAACGAGAGGGGCGAGGGGAGCTGCGGTCATGTGCGGGTCCTTTCCGTGGCGAGCGTGGCGAAGGGGGCCCGAAAACGGATCCCGATCAGTGAAGAGGTTCGGTGAGCGGCCGCGACCTACGGCCGCGGCTGTTGTTGTGAGGTCGCCGGGAAACGTTGCGCCTGGCGCCGTCTCTCTACCCGTGACCTTCAAGTTGTCGTCGTCAGGCGTGTTCATTCGGGCCTCCTTCGAGCCGCGCTGAGCGCGACGGCCGACGGAAGCGTTGGGCCCGCGGAAGCTGACCCCCGAGGAAATTCGCGTGGTGGTGGTGACGACGAGGAACACCCGAAGAGCCTTGCGTGGGCTCGTCGAGAACCGCACCGTTTCGTCGGCGCAACGGTGCACGCGGCAGTGAAGGGGCGTAGAGGCGGAAGCGCGGCCATCATGCGGACGAGCCTGCGCAGCGCGGGGTGTGACCAGGACTGCAAAGCAGCTGGCTCGAGGACAAACACGGCGAACAAGGGGACCTCCAGCGAGAGAAGCACCCTGCCCGGCCCCAAGCGTGACAAGGATTTGGATGAGCATCGTGACCTCCTGCGACGAAGCCTCAGCCCTGCAGAAGCTGGAACTTCGTCGTGGTCCGATGGTCGTCGGCGGCCGCGTCGGTCTACTTGTTGTCGTCGACAACAGTGCGCGGCGCGGCCGGCAACGACTAGATGCACGCGCGGCAAGCGGATCGAGTCCGCGGCCGTTGCTCTGCCTCTGAGGTCGGAAACCATTGAGCACTCGTCGGCGCCGACGGATGT
>JANNAY010000658.1:0-4780 GCA_031384945.1 Deltaproteobacteria bacterium | reverse complement strand
GCGGGGGGCGCCGCACGCTTGTGGCCCGCCTCGTCAACGCGACGTCTCACACGCGCGAGCACCTGCAGGCGTCGCCTCCGAACACGCCTATTTCTTCGACTGCTCTTCGGCGATCTCGTAGGCCAACTTCTGCAAGGTGAGCGGCGAGCAGCCCTCGGCCTTGTTGTTGGCGATAACGAAGGTCTCGACGTTCAACGATCGAACGAGGCCGCTGATCGCGAAGCGGGTGTCGGGGTCTTCGTCGACGAGGCGGTCGTAGGGCATGTACTTTTTTTCGCCCTCGTCCCACGACAATCCCTTGTGCAAGAGCCAGCGGATCACGAGGGCCTTTGGCGCCGCCGACAACAGCGCCTTTGCCTGCTGGTGCACCGGGGGCATGCCGTGCCGCTCGGTCAAACACGGATCGACGTCGACGTCGGCGAGGCAGTCGCGCAGCGCCGATGACAGAAAGACCGGGTTGCGCAGCTCGACGGCGACGCGGAAGTGACGCTCGCGCGGCAGCGCCGACAAGAAGGTGTGCAGCTTGTCGACGACGAATCCGGCGCCGCCGGCGTCAGCGACGTCGAAGGGCGGGGCTTGAAACAACAAAACGCCGAGCTTCTTGCCGAGACCCTCGAGCAACGGCGCGGTGGCCTCGAGGGCGAAGTCGACGTCGAGAAAGCGCGGGTTCTTCTCGCCGCTGCGCGCGCCGTGACGCTGGTGCAAGCGCGGCGTCATGATTTCGTCGACGGCTTTGACGACGAATGCGAAGTCATCGTCGACGGCGGCGGCGTAGGCGGCGCAGGTGGCGGCGTCGACGACGGCGTAGTGGCCGCGGTCGACGGCGACGGTGCGAAACAACGGGTGCTGCGCGTAGGCGGCGAGGCCGTCGCGGGCGAGCTCTTTCTCCGTCGTGGGGCGGTCGTAGACGAGCTTGTGCCAGCCGGGAAACGACCACGACGAGGTGCCGAGGCGCACGCGCTGCGGCAGACGTGCAGCGAGGTCGGCGACGGCGCTGTCGACGACGGCGGGGCCGATGCGCGCGGGCCCGTCGTCGCCAAACAGGCTGCCCTGCCCGCCCATCTACTCGCCAGGCGCCTTGGCGGTGATGGCGAGGGCGTGGATGGGCGCCGCCGTGCCCTTCATCTCTTCAGCGAGCGCCGCGTAGATCATGCGGTGGCGCGCGACGGGAGATTTGCCGCGGAAGGCTTCGGCGACGACGACGACGCTGACGTGGGCGCCGGATGCGCCGTGGCCTTCGTGGTCTTTGCTGTCGTCGGTGACGACCACGCTGCTGGCGCCGACGACGCTCTTCAAGCGCTCTTCGATCAAGGTGCCGAGCATGCTCACGGCGTCACCGGCACGCCTGCGTCGACGACAGGAGCCTTCTCGGACGTGCGCGGCGTCGGCTTCGTCTTGCTGTAGCGCGGGTCGGCAGAGGCCTTGGCGACGGCCTTGAAGAGGTCAGGCACCGCCTGGGTGTTGGCAGCGTTCACCAAGAATGCCGGCATGGCGCCGCCGGGACTGGTGTACACATAATACGTGATCTTCGTGTGCTTGCCGCCGTCAAGGTCTTCGAGCTGCCAGTAGCCTTCGTTGATGGCGATGCGCACGACACCGTCGACAGGCTTGGGCCCACCCTTGGCGCCTTCCGTGGTCCAGCGGTTCTTCCACACCACCTTGCCTGCTGCGTCTTCTTTCGATTCGTCGGTCAGCTTGATGACATAGTCACGATCATCGGCCAGCGGTATGGCGAGGCGCTGGTACGAGATCATCCAGCCGTCACCCTGGCTCTCGATGGTCGACTTCGCCGTGTAGGGCATGAACTCTGAGTAGCGGCCGACGTCGTCGATGACGTTCTTGATCACCCACGGCGGCGCCTCGAACGAGCCCTTGCCGAGCACCTCGCGCACGTCGCTGCCGGCGCGGGCACGGTCGTAGACGGTGAGCGGGCGGCCGGCGACCTCAGTCTTCGCAGCCTCGTGCCACGGCTCTTCACCAGCGACAGAGGCGGCGGCACAGAGGGCGACGAAGCAGGCGGCGACGGCGCGGTTCATGACAGCTCCAACATCAAGGCCAGCGTCAATGGGCATGGCCGCTGTGATCGTCGTCGCCAGCAGTGGGACGGCGCGGCGGCGGCAAATCGCGAAACGCCGGGTGCTGGTGCGAGCCACCCGTCAGAATGAGCGCGTAGACGAGGGGACCAAAGGGCCTCACTTCTTTGCCGTTGAACAAGACGAGCGGGGTGCCCTCGATGTTCAAGGCCAGGGCGTCTTTGACGTCGTCGTCGAGCAGCTCTTGCGTCTTGGGGCTGTCGACGCACTTCTTCAGCTTGGCGGTGTCTCTGAAGGGCTTCAGCGACTCGTAGACGGCGTCGACGGTCTGCGCGCGGGCCTTGAAGAGGGCGCCCGAGGCGTCGAACTCTTTGGGGTCACCCTCGAAGCAAATCTGCGCTTTGGCGCCGACGCAGCGCAGGCCGTCTTCGCTCTTGCGCGTCACGCCGGAGTTGCAGAACCCATCGAGGGGAAAGTGGCGGCTCTCGACGGCGAAGAGGCCGGGCGGAACGGTGCGCTGAATTTCAGCCAGGGTGTCGTGCAGCTGCGCGCAGTGGGGGCACAGCGGATCGGTCCACTCGGTGATGCGCAGCGGCGCCTTCTTGTCGCCGAGGCTGACGTTGCGCGCCGGTTTGACGACGACAGCGCTGGCCTCTTTGTAGGCGAGCAGCAAGTCGGCCATCGCCTGCTTCGACTGCGGATCGAGGCTCTGCATGAAGCGCTCGAGCAGCTCGTCGCGGGCTTCGTCGCCGGTGGCGGGGCCATCGAATTCAGAAGGCGCCGACGCGTTCGGCGACGTGGGCGACGTCGACGGCGTCTTCGGCGGCGTCTTCGTGTCGTTGTGCGCGACGGCTTTGTCGGGCGTGGGCAGCGACAGCTTGGCCTCGGCGTGCGGCGTGCGCATGCCGGGCACGACGAGGACGGCGAAGCCGGCAGCGACGACGGCGACGGCGAGGGCGGCGCCTTTGGGGGCTTCGGCGAAGCCGTGCTCGCCCGTCGACTTCCAGATGGTCACCGACCAGAGGGCGACGCCCACGTAGGTGCCGATGCAGCCGATGCAGAGGGCGCCGGCGACAAACGAAGCGGTGGCAAAAGCGGCGACCGAGGCGACGCCCGCCAGGGCAGTGAAGCGCAAGGCGGCGCTCAGGCCGCGCTTGAGCCAGCCGTCGTCGACGAGGGCAAGCAACGGCAACAACGTCGCCGCGATGCCCCAGATGAGGCCCCAGCCGGCCAACGGAATCTGCGTGAGGTTGTGCACCGTGACGGCGAAGGCGCTGTCCCAGACTTGCGCGCAATTGAAGGTCTCGTCGACGGAGCAGAACGGCGTGCCGCCGTTGCGCGCGAGCAGCAGCTCGGCCCACTGAAACAACGCCCACAGCGCGTTGACGAAGCCGAGAAAGACGCCGGCGGCGAGAAAGCGGCGGCCGTTGGTTTCGTTGCTCATGCCCGGCGGGATGCCGAATCCACGGCGTCACCGCAAGGGATTGGCGCAGGTCATCGCGGGGCGGGTTTATTCCCGTCGTGCGCCACCCGTGGCAAAACGGCCGGGTGAGACGGGCAATCGTCGACGAGGTGATCAATCGCGGGGGCAAGCAGGCGAAAAAGGCCGAGCTGTCGTCGTCGATCGATCGCGCCCTCGCTGCCGGCGAGCCGCTGTTCGACGCATTGTTGGCCGCCGGCTTCGACCCCGACGTCGTCATCGGCGCTGCCGCCCACGTCAGCGGTCTGCCAGCGGCGCCCCGGCTGCTGGTCAACCACCCGCAGATCCCCGACGACCTCGACGCCACCGGCATCCGCGACGCGGGCGGGGTGCCCATCGGATCCGTGCAGGGCCGCCTGTGGATCGCCTTCGCCGACCCCGACGACGCCCACGCCGCCGTCTTCTCCGACGACGTCGTCGTCTGCCTCGCCCTGCCCGACGACCTGCGCATCGCCCGCCTGGCGTTCGACGACAAACATCCGCCCGACCATGAGTCTGCGACCATCACGATCGCCGCGGTGACGCCCGAGCTGTTGCAGCAGCAGCTCGCGCAGAAGCAGGCCGCGTCGTCGTCGTCGTCATCAGCGCAGCAGTGGGACGAGCAGACGGCGCAGGTGACGGCGTTCACGCGGCAGCAGGCGAAGCTGACGCCGCCGACGACGCTGAACCAGCCGCCCGAGATGAGCGACGAAGACCTGTTCGACACGCCCCTCGCCACCGCCGCTCGGCCGCGGCTGTCCTCGTCGACGGCGTTCGATGCGTCGAGCGAGATCGATCACGCGGGCGCCACGCGTGTGCAGGCGAATCCGCTGCCGCCCGAGCCCGAGCCGTCGTCGTCAGAGGCGGATCGAGCGCGGCTGCGTCTGCTGCGGCTGGCGCAGCTGGGGCGGTTGAAGCAGTTCCAGTTCGTGCGGCCGCTCGGCGGCGGCGGCATGGCCACGGTCTATCTGGCGCAGCACCGCGGCACCCACGTCGCGGTGAAAATCCTCGAGCCGCACCTCGTCAACGACCCGTTGGCGTTGGCGCGCTTTCGCCGCGAGGTGCGGGCGCTGCAGAGCCTCGATCACCCGCACATCACGACGACGCTCGACGCCGGCGACGGCGAAGACGGCGTCTGCTGGCTGTGCTGTCCGTGGCTCGACGGCGGCACCCTCGCCGAGCTGAAGAAACGCACCGGCGCCATGCCCCTCGGCATGGCGCTGCCCATCATCGGCGCCGTGCTCGAAGGCATCGCCCACGCCCACGAGCGCGGCGTCGTGCACCGCGA
>JANNAY010001503.1:0-1873 GCA_031384945.1 Deltaproteobacteria bacterium | reverse complement strand
GCCGCCGCGGGTGCCGCGGGCCACGAGGTGCACGGTGGGTGCTGCGCCCGTCGGCAGCCGCGCGAGGCCGCCAGGCGGCCCAAGAAGCACGCCGTCGAGCGGCACCCACGCGCCTGCTTGCCAGGCGAAGACGCTGGCCCCGCTGTCGACCGCGCCGACGTCGACGTCGAGGCCGACGAGGGCGGCCTCGCGGCGCACGGTGGCGAGCGAGAGCGCGAAGCGCAGCGCGGGTGCGTCGGTGACGCCGCTGTCGAGCTCGAACAAGCCGCTGGTGTCGTCGCCGAAGCCGCCGCCGACGACGACGACATGGCGGGCGGCGTCGTAGCCGAGCGTCGGTGAGAAGCGCGCGGGCGGCGCGCCGTCGAGCACGATCTGCGTCCACGCGGCGCCATCGAAGCGCCATGCCTCGTCAAGCGCGACGCCCTGGCGCAAGCCGCCAAAGACGACGGCGGTGCCGCTGTCGACGTCGCTGGCCATGTCAACGTTCGAGGTCGCGCCGGCGACGCCGGGACCGATGAGGCCCAGGTCGCTCCACTGCGATCCGTCGAACGTGAAGGTGTGGCCATTGACGTCGGGAAAGAGCACGACCTTGGCGCCGGCGACGGCGAGCCCCGCGCCGAGGGCGCCCAGCGGACCAGCGGCGCCATCGACCCACACGTTGTCGGCGCCGAGCAGGTGCGTGCCGCCGTCGGTCTCGACGTAGACGATGGTGTCGCCGAGCCTGACGGCGTCCCCGTCAAAGACGTCGGCCATCGTGTCGTTGTTGGTGATGCGCGAGACGAATTCGCCGCTGCCGTCAGCGTCGAATTCGACGACGACGCCTTGGAAGCCGACGACGCTGGCGCGGGCGCCACCGGTGACGCCGTCGATCCAGGCGCCGTCAAAGGCGTTGACGCCGAGGTCGACCGCGCCCGCGTCGGTCAAGCGAAAGACCGCGCCATCGACGTTGACCAACAAGCCGGCCGCGTCGTCGGCATCCTCGTCGGCGTCGCCGGGATCAAACGCGGCGTCGAAGATGCGCGTCGACGTCGCGGCGGTCTGCGCCTCGCGCACGGCCACGCCCGACACGAGCGCGGTGGGCGCGCCGCCGCCGACGAACAAGACGGCGTCGGCGCCGTCGACGTCGTCGTGGTTGGCGCCGCCGTCGACGAAGACCGCGGCGTCGGGCGTGCGGTGCGCCCGCGGCAACGGCGTCGCCAGACGCCAGCTGTCGTCGACGAAGCGAAAGCGTTTGCCCAAAGCGTCGTCGTCGTCGCGGTTGATGAGCGTCGGTGTGCCGTCGCCGTCGACGTACAAGAGCGGCGGCGCTGCCGAGCTCTCGAGCTCGTTGACGGCGAGGGCGACCGGGGCCCACGTCACGCCATCTTCGAGCAAGAAGGTGCTGCCCCCGACCTGCAACAACACGCGGCTGTCGACGGCGCCGTCGAAAGAGACGACCAGCGCGCCCGTGGCATCGGCGGTGGGAAACACGCCGATGACATCGCCGCCGTCGTCGACGAAGTGGACGTTGCCGCCGCCGACGAAGACGACGCGGCCGGCGACAGCGTCGAAGGCGCCGACGAAGTTGTCGGTGCCGCCGCTGGCGTCGAGGTCGCCGTCGAGGGTCCAGTCGTTGCCGTCCCACAGCCAGATCTCGCCGGTGGCGCGGCCGCCCGCTTCGCCACCAGCGACGACGACGACGTCGCGGAAGGCGTCGTAGGCGCAGCCCATGCGTCGCGTCGGTGGCGGCGAGGTGCGCGGGGCCTGTTGCGTCCAGCGTCCGTCAGAGAAGGTCCACGTGTCGTTGAGCGAGACGCCGCTGTCGACGCCGCCGAACAGCACGGCTTGTCCACGCGCGCTGTCGTAGGCGAGGCAGGCGTCGTCGCGCTCAGGC
>JANNAY010000644.1:0-2000 GCA_031384945.1 Deltaproteobacteria bacterium | reverse complement strand
CCTCGACGCCGCGCATCGGATGACGCACCCGATCACCGGCGACGCCCTGCGCGTCGTGCACCGCGACGTCTCACCGCAAAACGTGATGATCAGCTCCGAAGGCGAGGTGAAACTCATCGACTTCGGCCTCGCCGAGAGTTCGCAAAAGATCGAGCGCACGGCGCCGCGCATCGTCATGGGCAAGATCGCCTATATGGCGCCCGAGCAAGCACGCGGCGACCCCGGCCTCGACGGCCGCGCCGACCAATTCGCCGTCGGCGTCATGGCCGCCGAGCTCTTTCTCGGCCACCGCTTCTACGAGGGGCGCTCGACCCGCGAGCTCTACGCGCTGGCTGCACCCGGCGGCTTTCGTCCGTCGACGTGGACGAACCTGCCCAAGGCCCTGGCCACCGTCCTCGATCGCGCTCTCGCGTCGAACCCCGTCGATCGCTTCGCCACCTGCGGCGCTTTTCGCGACGCCTTGCTCGACGCCCGCAGCAGCCTCGGCGACGACCGGGCTGACATGCCCGCGCTGCGCGCGCTGATGCGCGGCGTCTTTGCCGACGACATCGTGCGCGAGCGAACGTTGCTGACGCGGGCCGCGATCGAGGGCGGCGTCCCGGCGTCGCACGTGATCAGCGCGTCGGTGCCGGCGTCGGTGCAGCCGCGCGTTGAAGACACCCAGCGCGAGAGCGTTGGGGTCACCGTCCGCGAGCAGCGCGACATCACGCGCATGACACAGTCGGCGGCTGCGGCGCGCGCGCCGACGACGACGCCGAATGCGACGACGCCGAATGCGACGACGCCGACGACGACGACGAAGCTGGCGCTGATGGCTGCGGCTGCGGCTGCGGTCGCTGTGGCAGCAATCGCGATCACGATCGCGGTGCTGCCGTCGTCGACGCCAACGCCTCCGCTGGTGACGCCGCCGGTGACAGCGCCGCCGGTGACCGCGCCGCCTGTGACCGCGCCCGTGACGATCAGGACGGCGGTCGAGACGGTGACGCCGACGCCGCCGCCGCCGTTGGAGACGATCGCGCCGAAGACGAAGCTGCCGAAGACGAAGCTGGCGAAGACGCCGACGACGCCGACGCCGACGCCGACGCCAACGACATCGACGACGACGATGCCGCCGGCGCCGTCGACGACCGCGCCGCCGGGGACGCGCTTGCGCTACGTGCTGCAGCAGTGCGCGACGCTGCCGTGCGCTGCCGGTCTCAAGGCGCACAGCGCCGACTGGGCGACGCTCGAGAACGAGGCGCAAGAGCGCTTTCAGAGTGATTTGAAGACGTGCTTCTCGCGCTGCGCGAAGCCGTAGATCCCGACAGGGGCGAGACGACAGTCGATGGTGAAACCCCAGAGCCTGCGGCGTCTCACGACGCGGCCTGCATCTTGAATCACCATCGACTGTCGACCCGCCCCTGCTGGGTAGATCGTCAAGTCAGCCGTCAGACGGTCGAGCTGAATCCGTGACGAACGGCGTCTTTGATGTCTTCCCACTTCTGGCGAATTTTGCCGCCTGCGGTACCGCGGTTCCATTCCTTCTGCAGCTCGCCCTCGAGCTCATCGTTCCACTGCGGGTACGTCTTGCCGTAGTGGGTCTTGGCCGCGTAGCCGTACGAGATGGGGCTCTCGACGTCGGACCAGGCCTTCTTCGCGTCCTTCTTCATCTCCAGCTTTGACGGCGGCGTCTGCACACCCGGCGCCGGGATGGGCTCTTTGCCGGCCGCCTGCTTCACGGTGTCGCCGACGTCTTGGTTGAGGTCGGGCGCCCCAGGCGTGAAGTCGTTCTTGGTCTGTTCCCAGTCGCGTTGCATGGCGGCTTTGACGCGCGACCAGGCGCTGCCGTGGGTCTTCTCGTCGTACCAGCTGGGCTTGAAGAAGGTGTCGTTGGTCGTGGTCATGGCGATCTCCTGTTTGGGTTGAGGTCTGCTCCTTGAAAAAGCAAAGGCCGCGCCGTCGTCGTCGACTGCGCGGCCCGCGTTGTTTCGCGATCGCGGCGGCTACTTCTTGAACAAAGG
>JANNAY010001451.1:0-3459 GCA_031384945.1 Deltaproteobacteria bacterium | reverse complement strand
CGCGGCGTACATCCGCCACGCGCTCAAGCTTGCGGCTCAACCGTCATGATCGGCGCTGTAACTATCAACCTTAACAGTTCGATTGGAAACATAACACCCACGACAAACGACGTTTTTATCAATGCCGGTGTCGGAACAACGGACCCGTATACTATCGCGCACGAACTTGGACATGCCCTAATGTGGCGTTCATGGGGCCTCTATGCTGCAATCATCCAGCCAGCTGATTATCTGTTCGGCGTTAATCCTCCATACCCGGCCCTCAGTTGCGGTAATGTTTCATGGAGTCGCTTTTCCTGTGAATTCGAGAAGGTCGCATTTGCCGAAGGATTTGCTGATGCAAATGGAGCGATGTGGATGTGGGAGCGCGGGGCGAACCCAGTCGACGACTGCACTAGCAATGCACCACGCATACCTAGGGAAGGCGGTCTGGACATGGAAAATCCAGGGTCTTGCTTCCCAGAAGAAACATATGACCACAACAAGCCGATCTGCAATGCGCGCGCAATGTGGGATATTATGGACGAGCCGCCGGGCGACTCAGATGGGTCAACCAATCGTGACTTGAATGACATGGTTAGTGTGTTTAAGCACTACCCAACTGGAGTTTGTGGGATATATATAAATCACTGCAGAAACGAGGGCGATCCCTATTCGGGATGTGGTAGCAGCAACGGAAATAACTGGCGCGATTTTCGAGCGAACTGGGTCGATCTGTTTGGCTCCTCGCAGGATTCGCTAATGAATACTATCGAGGACGGCAATGGTTTGGATCAAACGACTCCTTAGTCTCCAGATGTGGTTTGGTGCACTGACTCAATCAGGATGCACAGTTGAGTTTGACTGTGCAGTTCATACTGACGAGGATCTGCGGGTGCTATCAGCAAGTGAGGAATGCCCTGACGCTACGATAGTAGAGACTGAACTCGAGACGCTCGACAGTTTGGTTGGCTCACGCGAGGCGCGGTCGCTGACCATCTCACGCAATTTTTCCCTTCAAAGTGTCGACGGTGCCACCGGCGCAAAGAACATCATCATGCAAGGGAACTCCCTTCTTGCTTCTGTCGACGTCACTGTGAAGGAGTCGTTCACATCCGATTTTGGCGTTGTTGACTCAGCGTCGATCACTATCGACGGCGACGCCGGCAAAGTTCACTTCCGTCCGACTCCGTCTGTGCTGAACTTGTCTTGCTCCGAAGCGTGCAAAATCCAGCTGTCGCTGGGAGATGTGGACGGGATCTCAGCCTCGATTTCGAATGACAACGCGGTTGGAATCGACCTGCTGATAAACGGAACCTTGGATCTAGAAGCATCCTTGGACCCGTTCGAATCAGCCACAAATATATATTTTTTTGGCGAACAAGATCTCGACACCATAAGGCTCTACCAAGACCGCTTGCGCTCGCGGGGTGGCACCGGAATTGTCTGGCTGTGTGGTGAGCTTGAAACCATCTCTACGTGCCAACCCGTTGAATGAGTGGCGTTCTCTGAGCACCGGGGCGTTTGCGTTGGCGCCACGGCCTGCCATCGAGGTCGGGTGACGGTCATGACGACGACCCGGCGGCCGACGTTTCTCGAGATGGCGCGTCTCGAGGCCGACAAGCCGTTTCGCATCGGCGACCTCTCGGTCGAAGAGTCACAGAAGCTCAAAGACGAGTGGGAAGTGAAGATGCAGCCGCTGCTCGTCGAAGCAGCGGTCGAGCGGCGCAAGCTGCACGCTGACGATCTCAAGGCGCTCGACGGCACTGCCGCCGGCAAGGGCATCGCCCTCGACGACGTGCTCGACTTCTTGCTCTCGCCGCAAGGGGCCGGGCTGCAGAAGCACCTCGAGCAGGTGTCGAAGCCCGATCACATGATCCCGCTGCTCGCCGACGACGACGAGCCGTCGCCGTGGAACGGGCCGCCGAAAGACGCGTTCGAGGCCCGGCTGCGCGAGGCGCGGCGCAACGACCCGTGGGGGCTGGCCGCGCGCAACCTGCACCGCGCTGTCGTCGCATCCTTCGCCGACGCCACCGGCAACGACGGCCGCGTCGACGTCAACAAGGTCAAGCAACAAGGGCCGATGGCGTCGGCCCTCTACACGCACATCGCCCAGAAGATCGGGGGCGCGCCGCAGCCGAACCCGATGCCCGGACAAAAGCTGGTCGGCCTCGACGACGGCGTGGTCGCCCGCGTCGGCCGCGGCGTCGACGTCGCACCCATCCGCTCGCGCATGAAGGCGTTCGACGCCGTCGTCGCCGAGCTCTTGCAAGGGCAGCAGCCGCTGAAAGGCATGAAGGTCGTGGCCATTCAGCACCTGCTGCCGACGTTGTCGGGCGTGCTCGACGCGCTGCAGGCCGCCGGCGTCGACAAGAGCGACATGCGCTTGATCGGCAAGAGCTATTCGACCGTCGACGAGATGTACGCATGGCTCAAAGGGCAGGGCTACGACGTGCACGGCGGCTCCATCGGCGGCGACGCGGGCTCTGTCGAAGGCCGCCTCGTCGAAGCTGCCAAAGACACGCTCACCGAGCTCTTCGCTGGCGTGACCCCACCAGCGAAGGGCGCCGCGCCGGGCAGCGTGAAACCGCAGTTTTTGCTCGCCGACGACGGCGGCAAGCTGCTGTACGCCCTACACAAATACTTTCCGCAGTACGCGCCTTTGTGCGCAGGGTTCGAGCAGACCGCCCGCGGCATTCAGGTGTTGGAAAAGATGCAGGCCGACGGAATCCCCGTCCAGTGCCCCGTCGTCAACATGGCGCGCAGCGAGCTCAAGAACAACAGTGAGATCCCGCTCATCGGTGAGAACATTGTCTTCGATAGCTTCCGCTACCTCGACGAATTGAAGCTGCCCAAACCCAAGACCGCGACGGTGTTGGGCTTCGGTCCCGTCGGCGAGCAGGTGGCGCGCGCGCTGATCGCCCGCGGCATCGACGTCGTCGTCTTCGACCCCGACCCGAAGCGGCAGGCGCTGGCGCAACAGCTCGGTTGCACGACCGCCGACAGAGACGCTGCCCTCGGCAAAGGCGACCTCGTCGTCGGCTGCACCGGCCGCGGCGCCCTCGACGTCGTAGAAGACCACAAGCTCTTGAAGAACGGCGCCGTGCTGGTGAACGGCGCCTCGGGCAACCACGAGCTCGGCACGCAGAGCTTCGGCAAGCCCGGCAAGTGGTTCATGGAGATGGCGTTCGAGCCCGAGAAGCTCACCGTTCGAAACGGCGGCGTCTCGTGCCTCTTCGGCGACGGCGCCTTTCGCAAGCGCGTCGACCTCGGCAGCGGCGACCTCGGCTCGGCGTCGATGCACCGGGTGATGCGCGCCCGCGACACCGGCAAAGAGGTGCTGATTCTTCGCTCGGGACACGTCGTGAACCTCGGCCGCGATCTGCCGCCTGAGTTCATTCAGGTCACGCGCGCGCTGGTGTTCGCCTCGCTGCTGCAGTCGGCCTTCGAGCAGAAGCCCGGCATCGTCGACGTGAACCA
>JANNAY010001391.1:0-2346 GCA_031384945.1 Deltaproteobacteria bacterium | reverse complement strand
ACCAGCGTGTGCGGCTCGAGGTAGTGGGCGAGGGACCACGGCAGTCCTTCGCGGCCGACGCCGGAGTCTTTGACGCCGCCGTAGGGCATGTGGTCGGCGCGAAAGGTGGGGGCGTCGTCATGGATGACGGCGCCGACGTCGAGGGCGTCGGCGTAGCGAAACAGCGTCTTCACATCGCCAGTGAACACGCCGCACTGCAAGCCGAAGCGCGATGCGTTCACCGCGGCGATGGCGGCGTCGTCGTCGGCGAAGGCTTCGAGGGTGCACACCGGTCCGAAGATCTCGTTGTTGATGAGGGTGTAGTTTTTGGGGGTGTTCTCGACGACGATGGGCGGCAACACACGGCCCGTGGGCAGACCGCCGCAGAGCTGCGTGCCGCCTCTGGCCACGGCGTCGTCGACGGCGGCTCTGACGCGGGCGAGGGCGCGGTCGTCGATGACGGGTCCGACGTCGACGTCGGCTCTGTCGGGGTCGCCGCAGACGACGTCGTCAACGGCCTTGAGCAGCCGTGTGCGGAACGCGCCGAGGTGCTGTTGGTGCACGAGCACGCGTTGCACCGAGATGCAGACCTGGCCGGCGTACGCGTAGGCGCCGGCGACGACGCGGTCGACGGCGGCGTCGAGGGCGCTGCCGTCGACGTCGCTGCAGACGACGACGCAGGCGTTGCCGCCCAATTCGAGCAGCACGTCTTTCTTCTTCGCCTGCGCCCGCAGCGACCAGCCGACGACGTCAGAGCCGGTGAAGCTGACGACGCGCGGGCGATCGTCGGTGACGAGCTTCGGGGCCACCGTGCGGTCGCAGGGCACCACCGAGAGTGCGCCGTCGGGCAGCGATGCTTGTTGGCAGACCTGGGCCAAGAGCAGCGACGTCAGCGGCGTCTGCTCGGCCGGCTTGAGCACCACCGGGCAGCCCGCGGCGAACGCCGGCGCCAGCTTGTGGGCCACGAGGTTGAGCGGAAAGTTGAAGGGCGTGATGGCGACGACGAGTCCCTTGGCGCGGTGGCGCACGAGGGCGGTGCGGCCCTCGCCGTTTTTCACGGCGCTGAGGTCGACGAGTGCGTCGCCGCTGCCGCTCCAACTGACGTCGGCGGCGAGGGCGAAGGTCGAGATGGCGCGCGTGACCTCGGCGCGGGCGAGCCTTCGCGGCTTGCCGGCCTCGGCGACGATGGTGTCTTCGAAGTCTGCGGCGCGGGCGGCGATGCCGTCGCTGATGCCGCGCAGCATCTTCTGTCGCTGCCAGAGCGGGACCGCAGACAGCGTCGAGACAGCGCGGGCGCCAGCGTCGAGGGCTTTGTCGAGCACGGCGTCATCGGCGTCGTGGACTTCGGCGATGACGCGGTCGTCGTAGGGCGACAAGAGCGCGTGCGCCTTCGTGGTCTTCTGCGTGCCGGCGACGAAGACCCGACCGTCTTGGTAGATCATGAAAACGCCAAGTTTAGAAGTAAACGTGCAACAGACCGCGCACCGAGGTCGCCGGCAGGATGATCGAGGCGATGCCCCCCGGCGGCGGCAAATTCGCGCCGAGGTAGGTGACGAATTGGGCGTCGAGCAAGAACGAGACGTCGTCGGCGAAGAAGTACTCGAAGCCACCACCCGTGCGCACGCCGACCCAGAAGGGCGCGCCGAACAGCGTGTTGGTGGGGATGTTGGCCGACGGCGTCAGCACCACCGTGGTGCCGCCCGACACCGAGATAAAAGGTCGAAAGGCTTCGGGCATGAAATTGTATCGAAGCCCACCGGGAAACGCGTTGAGCGTGAGGATGGGCTCGAAGTCGAGGTTCGACACGCGCACGGTCGAGACGCCGATGCTGACGTCGAGGTCGTACCAAAGGTCGTAGCCGATCGCCGTCGTGTAGCCGGCGCCGAGCGTGAGCTGGTCGTTGATGTTCCACAGCTTGTCGCCGGCGATGGCGTCGAACGTCGAGCCCATGCCCTGCCAGCCGACGGCGACGGTGAAGGCGTTGTTGCGGAAGAACTGGGCATCGGCGCGGGCGGAGCCGAAGAAGGCGCAGAAGAAGAAGGCGACGACGACGAATCCGCGGAAGCGCATGCGAGAACCTACACGCAGACCTGCACCCAAACGCAACCGCAAGCGCCGATCAGAGCCTCAATCGCAGCTGCGGAAGACCTCGGCGAGGGTGACGGCGTTGAGTCCGAGGGATCCGCCGCCGCTCGCTTGCAAGAACCAGCGGTCGACGCCGCCGGCGTGTTGCAAGAGCGCCGTGTCGTTGTCGTTGCCGCTGAAGGTGCCGCAGCCAGAGGCGTTGTAGGCGGCGACGGCGTCGTCGCTGTCTTTGATGTCGGCGACGTCGCCGGTGATGGCTTCTTCGTCGAGGGGGTCGGCGAC
>JANNAY010001380.1:0-10218 GCA_031384945.1 Deltaproteobacteria bacterium | reverse complement strand
GATGTCACACCCGATCCCATCTCGAACTCGGAAGTTAAGCTCGCCAGCGCCAATGGTACTGCACGGGAGACCGTGTGGGAGAGTAGGACGCCGCCGGATCTTTCTTGGGAACCCCAGCCTTACGGCTGGGGTTCTTTTTTTTATTGCGTGAAAACGCTGAATCTCAGCGAACGGCGACGGCGAATCGTGCGCGCAGCCGCCGGCCGATGTCGTTGGGCACTGCGGGGTCTTCGGCGACGTTGAAGCAGCCGAACCTCTGCGCCTTCTCTGTTGCTGCTGCGCCGATGACGCCTCTGTCGTGGGCAGCGCGGGCGACGGCTTCTTCGACGATGGCGCCGAGCTCCACTTGCGAAAAATTCGGCGTCAATGTCGTCGATGGCGGCAGTGGCGGCAGCTCGAGCCACGCTCCTGTTGTGTCGATGCGCAGGGTGACCGGGCCGCCGACGCCGAGCTTCTGCAGCATCCGTTCGGCGGCGATGACGACGACTTTGCCTTCGACACCGAGCAGTCCCGGTGCTGGCAGCAGCGGCAGCGTCGACTTCTTCGTCGGCGCTGTCTTCTTTGGCTCCGGCGTCTTCGACAGCGACGCCAGCAGCGACTCTTTCTTTGTCCGCGGTCCCGCGAGGCTCTTGATCGAGCCGCAGCTGGCGCCCGGCGTGGCCACGACGATCCACGGGATCTCGGCGCGGTCGTCGACGAAGACCGGCGGGGCGCCCGCCAGGTGCAGCGAGAGCAGGAGCTTCGCGGCGATCACTTCGGCGGCGCCGTGGGCTTCGTTGAGGTCGGCGGCAGCGTTGTCGTCGGCGGCGCCGTCGTTGGCGTCGTTGGCGTCGTCGGCGCCGGATCGGGTCCCGGGGTTCTCGTGATCACGATCGAGCCCTGCGAGAGCGCCGCTGCCGACAGCGACACTGTCTGCGGCGTCGTCGACGACAGCGCGATGAATTCTTCTTCGAGGCGCGAGGGGCGCGGGCTGAGCGCCGCTTGTCCCAGTGCGTGCGCGACCTTGGCTGGGTCTGTGAGGGCCTGCAGCCGCGTCGTCGTCACGCGGGCGACGGCGGCCTCGACGACCTCGGGCGGGGGCGGGGCCGCGGCGATGCGGCGCACCTGTTCGAGCGCGTTTTGTTCGGCGGCGGCGAGGGCGGCGCTGTCGTCGGCTTTGACGTCGACGGCGATGCCGGCGGCGCTGAGCGTGCGCACGGGGCGTCCGCCGAGCAGCTCGGCCAAGACGAGCAGGCCGGCGTCGCTGCGCGGCGCGATCCACCATGTCAGCGTCGATGTCGATGTCGTCCCCGGCGACGCCACCGTCGATGTTGTCGTCGGCAGCGGCGGCGTCGACGTCGGCTGTGGCTTGTACAGCGGGGCCGTCACCCATTTGCTGAGCTTCACCAGCAGCGCGTCGCCGGTGTCGGCGGCGACGATGACGACGGCGGTGCGGTCGGCGGTGACGGCGTCGCCGAGGGCTTTGGCGGCGGCGGCGTCGACGACGGATCCTTCTTCGGGCAGCCCGTAGCCGCTGCCGGCGAACTGGACGCGGGCGCCGCTGGCGGAGATGGCGTCGTCGACGACCTGCAGCGGCGCCAGCGCCAACAGCGGTGTCGCCCCGCTTGCTGAGGGCGGTTTTTGCGATCTTGCGCGAAGTGCTGCGTCGACGGCTTTCAAGACGACGACGTCGGCGTCGGCGACGCTGGCGGCGACGCCCCAGGAGATGACGACGCTGTCGGCGGTGACGCGGCCTTCGACGACGGCGCCGACCGGGAGGTTTTTTCGGCCGGCGTCGGCCAACTGCGCCGCCCACGACGACGTCGCCGACCGCTGCTTTGGCGTGATGTCGTCGGGGGCGAGCTTGATGTGCAGCTGCGCCACCACCCAGGGCGTCGTCGGCGCTGCCACGGCGACGAACTGCGATCCTTGCTTCGATTGCGCGCGCGCGACCGGCAAGAACGGCGGCGGCGCATTCGTGATCACGGCGTCACTGGCAGGGGCGCCGGTCAGAGCGGGGCCAGCCTGTGCCTGCGCGGGTGCTACCCAGAGCAGCGGGACGAGCAGGATGCCCGGGGACATCAGCGCTCGCCGACGGCGGGGACGGGCTTGCCCTGGCAGGAGTCGGGCGGGCTCACGCCGAGCAAGAAGGCGAGGGTGGGGGAGACGTCGCGGGTGTCCACGGGTTGGGCGTAACGACCGCGGCGGACGCCGGGGCCCTTGACCAAAAACGGCACGCGGCGGTCGAAGAGGTAGGGCGTGCCGTGGTCGGTGCCGGGCTGTCCCTTTTCTTCGAGCATGACGACGCGCGGGTCCCAGCGGACGAAGATGCTGGCGGAGCGTCCGGGCGGCGCGCTGTTGTGCATGAAGACCGCGTAGGTGTCTTTGTCGGGCAGTCCGGGGGTCATGTCGTAGACCTGCGAGATGCCGGGCAGGGCGGCGACGCCGGCGATGACCGCGTCGCGCAGCTTCTGTTTCGCCGCGGCGTCGAGGTCGTCGTCGTCGAGAAAGAGCTGGGGCGGAAAGAAGCCGCGCACGCGCTTCTTCGACGATGCCATCGCCGCGAAGGCGCCAGCAGCGGCTTTTTCGGCGGCGTCGGTGACGTCGGCGTAGGCGAGGTCGGCGGTGTCGAGTCCGCTGGACTTGATGGTGGCCGGCAAGTCGGGCGCGCCGTGGTCGGAGGAGAGGCCGACGACGATGTTGCCGCGGCCGACGCGGGACTCGAGGGCGGTGAGGAATTTGCGCACCTCGAGATCGGCCCGGCGCAGGGTGTCGAGCTGCTCGAGCGAGCCGCCGCCGTAGTTGTGGCCGACGACGTCGGTGGTGCTGACGCTGACCACGAGCAGGTCGGGCTCGTCGTCGCGTCCGAGGCCTTCTTCGTCGACGGCACGCAGGGCCAGCGTGAACAGGTCGGTCATCGACTGCGGCACGAGGCGGTACGCGGACTTCTTCAGCGCGGCGTCGACGTCTTTCAGGTCGTGCGGGAACGTGCGGCGGTCATATCCCTTGAGGGCGCCTTCACCGGGGCGGTCGTCGACGGGCACCAGCGCTTCGAGGCCGTGCGGCGTGGGCAAAGGCGACCACGTGGCCTCGGCCAGGGTCTTCGTCGGCAGCGACAGCCCGAGCTCTTCGAGCCACGGCGGCATCTTGTCGGCGTAGGCGGTCGACGTCGTGTAGCGGCCCTGCTGCACGTCGTACCAGACGGCCAAATCGGCGGCGTGTCCGGCGGTGAGAATGGCCGCGCGGTCTTTGTGCGAGAGCGTGACGACCTTCGCCTTGCCGGCGGACTCGAGCTTGATGCTGTCGCCGAGGGTGTTGGTCAAAAGCTGCGCGGGCGAGCGGCCGTAGTCGGCGCGTTTGCCGTCGCTCATCAGCACGGGAAAGCCCGGGTCGTCGACGGCGTAGAGCTTCTTGCCGTTGGCGAACCACGAGTTGGTGGCGATGCCGTGCACCGAGGGCAGCGCGCATGTCGACAGCGTGGCGTGGCCCGGTCCGGTCTCGGTGCCGGCGTAGGCGTAGATGGCGTCGAAGCGGGCGCCGTCGATGCCGCCGAAGTTGCCGCCCTCGAAGAACGGCGTGTACCGGTCGAGCAGCCACGACGGCATCTGGTCGAACACCAGCAGCACGCCGAGCTTCGGGCGTGGACCAGCCAGCGCTGGCGTCGACGTCAACGTCGACACGCAGGCCCCGATGGCGACGCAGCGGGCGAGGCCGCGGGCGAGGCAGCGGGCGAGCAGGGCGGTCTTCTTCGCGAAATTCTGGAGGGGCATCGGGGCGCATCCTGCATGCGCGCCCGACCGAAAGGCAACGTCGTCAGCCGCCGCGGTCGAAGAGGCGCGCGAAGATGGCAGCGCGGGCTTCGTCGACGCCGCTGACGACGGCGGCGTCGACGCCGAATTCGCGGGCGGCGGCGACGTTGTCGGCGCGGTCGTCGACGTAGATGACGTCTTTGGCGTCGCCGCCGTCGAGGACGCGGGCGAAGTACCGGGGGTCGGGCTTCATGAACCCGACGGCGAACGAGGTCCAGGCAGAGGCGTCTTCGAGGCCCAACGCCGCGGCGTGGATGGGGTCGGTGTTGGACCAGAAGCGGACGTCGGCGCGGGCTTTGACGTCGTCGACGAGGGCGCGGCCGCCGGCGGACCAGCCGACGACGCCGCGCCAGGCGTCTCTGACCGTGTCGACGCCGCAGCCGAGGTCAGCGGCGACGGCGCGGCAGTAGTCGTCGGCGGAGAGGGCACCGGTGGAGAGGGCGTCGTGGCGGGCGCCGAAGAAGGCGGCGGCTGTGTGATCGGGGTTTCCCATCGCGGCGAGGTGGGACTTGTCGACGTCGACGACGACGCCGCCGAGGTCGAAGGCGACGACGGTTCGTCGGGTCATTCGATGGTGACCTGGCCGACGCGGACGCGGTCGTCGGCGTCGACGACCAAACCCCCAGAGGGAGAGCGCTGCCGATTGCCGGCGGTGACCTCGAGGCGGTCGTCGCCGCGGTAGAGGCCGGCGTAGACGTCGTAGATGCCGGCGGGGGCGTCCATGGGGACTGTGCCTTCCCACTTGTCGACGATGAATTCGCCGGGGCGCCAGAAGGGGGTCTTGTAGAGGCCACGCACGGGCCAGTGGTCGCCGTGGATGCGGTAGCTGCCGTTCTCGCTGTCGATGTGCAGAAACACCTGCCAGTCGCCCTCAGCGCCAGAGACGTTGCCGCCGGGGACGGCGAAGTGCAGCGCGATGGGCAGGCGCGCGCCGCGCGAGAGGCTGGTGGGGGGCAGGTCGGCGCCGCGCAGCACCAGCGTGCTGCCCAGCGTGATCTCGACGACACTGCCGGGGGTGGTTGGCGTCGTCGTCACCGCGTTGCCCAGCTTGCTGCGATCGAACTCGCGCTGCTCGGCCGCGACGCCCGACGGACGCGGCAAGGCGACGAAGCCTGTGACGTAGGCGACGACGGGGACGGCGACGACGACGGCCCAGCGCTTTGCGTCTTCGCGGTTGATCATGGGGACCCGCACCGGCCGGCGGCCGATGCCACTGAAGAAGCCACTGAAGAAGGAGAGGGCGGCGACGACGTGGGGCGCGACGTGGGGCGCGATGGGGGGCGCGATGGGGGGCGCATCATTTGTGCAGCTCGAGGATCGAGGGGGGGGCGCCGAGCAGCAGGCGCTCGATGACCAGCTGCACGGCGCCGTTCTTCTGCAGGTCGCGGCGGGCCGCGATGATGCCTTCGAGGGCGGCGACCTCGTCGACGTCGGTGGAGCCTTCGAGCTGCAGTCCTTCGAGGTGTTTGGCGCGCAGGGCGCGGGCCAGCTTCTTCTCGGCCTTGCCGAGCAGCGCATCGACCTCAGCGCGATCGCGGCCGAGGGCGGCGGCGGCCTCGAGGCGCTCTTGCAAGTCTTCGTTTCGCTGGCGCAGGTGCAGCGCCGACAGCAGCCGCTGCGTCGCCTCGTCGACGTCGACGTCGTTGCTGACGGCGTCGGCGACGGAGACGGCGCCGCTGCGGGCTTTGACGGCGGCGTCGGCCACGCCCTTCTTGATCAGAATTTTCTCGAGGGCCGCCGGCGCCAGCGGCGAAAACGTCAGCCGCAAACACCGCGATCCGATGGTGGGCAGCACCGCCCGCACGTTGGGCACGAGGAGAATGAGCACCGTCGTCGGCGCCGGCTCTTCGAGTCCTTTCAAGAGCGCGTTCTGCGCCTGCGTGTTCATGCGGTGGGCGTCGACGACGATGGCGACGCGGCTTTGTGCTTCGTAGGGCCGCTTCTGCAGCGTCTGCGCGAACGCCCGGATGGCGTCGACCTTGATGTCGGGCGACGGCCGCGCCTTGCCTTCAGGCTCGCCGAGCCCGCGGGCGACCGCTTCGGCCTCGCTCATGACGACGTTGAGGTCGGGGTGCGCGTTGTTCTCGACCCGCCGGCACGCCCGGCACGCCCCGCAGCCGAAGGGGACGACGGCGCCAGTGGTGCCGCGTTTTTCGCAGAGCAGCCCCCGGGCGAGCGCCCGTGCCGTCGTCTCTTTTCCGACCCCCGGCGGTCCGGCGAACAACAGCCCATGGGCGAGCCGGTCGCTCTTCAGCGCCTGCGTCAGCGCGTGCACCGCGCGGTCTTGTCCGACGACGACGTCCTGCATGTTGGACACCGTCTAGCTCTGCCGCGGCGCGCTGTCTGCCCTCTCGCTGCCCTCTCCCGGACCCTCTGGCGGCGAGGCCCTGCGAGCGCGCTCTGACGTCGTGCCGGGGCGCACCCGCCCCATCACCGTGGCCGGCCGAGATGCCCACCGACGACAGCGCCGACCGCGGCCGGAGCGCCATGCTGCTCGCGCACGAAACACCACTTGGGGACACAGTTGCGTAAATAGTCCCACGACGTCGAAACGCGTTTGGCAATTCCGCAACTCTGTCCCCAAGTGGAACGGCATCGCGCAGTGGGTGAATTCCCGGCTCAAACGCTGCCCGAGGTGTGATCGGCAACCCTGTGGAAAAGCTGGGGAAAATGATCGGTGACGACGACGATTTCGGCGGCGGCGTCGGAGGCGTCACCGAGGTCGGAGACGACGATGGAATCGGCGCAAAGGCGACCGCTCGGCCACGCTCGACGAGAAATCGAACTTTCTGCACCATTCTCTTCGTCGGTTGGAGACACAGTCACCACCTGACGGGCCCTGCTGACGGGGCGGCAGAAGACCTCGAGAGGGGTCGCCGCGACGACGACAGGACGCTCTTTTGAACCCCCCCTGGGCGAGAGCCCGGACTGCTGGAGAATCACATGGCGAACGCCGAAAAAGTTGCGAAGGCTGGCATCACCCGCGAAGGCGGCTGGCTCTACTACATCGACAAACAGGGCAACATCGCTCGCTCGCGCATGGTGCGCGGCGGCCAGAAGAAGAAGCCCGGCGACAAGGCTGAAGTCGTCGCCAAGACGGGCGTGACGCGCGACAACAACTACATCTACTTCATGGACGACGACGGCGACGTCGCTCGCGTCCCGCGCAGCAAGGGCGGCACCGCTCGCAGCAAGAAGAAGTCGACGAAGAAGGCGACGAAGAAGTCGCCCGCGAAGAAGGCGGCCAAGAAGGCCCCGGCGAAGAAGGCGGCCAAGAAGGCGCCCGCGAAGAAGGCGGCCAAGAAGGCCCCCGCCAAGAAGAAGAAGAAGTGATCGACGGCGGCGTCCACGCTCATCCGAGCAGGCGTCGCTGAAGACCTGATCTTCAACGGACGAGGAGGTGAGAGCCTCCTCGTTTCGTTTTTGGTGCGTGCCCGGTGCTAGCGTCCGCCCGCCGTGCCTCTCGCTGACCTCGTCAAAGACCTCGACGACGCCGACGTCAACGTCAGGTTGCGGGCGTTGTCGCGTGGGGTCGCCGAGCGACCGCCGGGGTTGGTGAAGGCGGTGCGCGAGCGGGTCGCCCTGCAAAAAGACCCCGCCGTGCGCAGCGCCTTTGTCACCGCGCTGGTGCGGCTCGGCGAAGACGGCCTGTTGCGCGAGGTGGCGCGGGCGCTGCGCCACCGCGATCCTGTCGTCGTCAAGGGCGCCGCGCGCGTGCTCGGCGAGATCGGCGATGTGCGGGCGGTGCCGAACCTCATCGAAGCCTTCAAGACCGAAGACGAAGGCATCGGCGCTGCCGTGGCCAAGGCGCTGGGACAGCTCGGTGACGTCGTCGTCGTGCCCTGGCTGATCGCGGCGCTCGAGCAGTCGTTCTGCGGCGCTGCCTGCGCTGCTGCGTTGGGATTGTTGGGCGACGCGCGGGCGCTGCCGGCGTTGGCGAAGGCGCAGGCGTCGTCGGTGGAGCCTTCGACGAAGCTGGCGGCGGCGCAGGCGTTGTTTGCGCTGCAAGAGCGCGCGCACGGTGCGGGCTGATGGTCGAGCGTGGGCAGGTGCTCGAGCGGATGATCACCTTCGAAGGTCCGCAGGGGCGGCTCGAGGGTCTGTGGCAGGGCGGCGGCGTCGCCGGCATCGCCAAGGGCAAGCCCGCCTTTGACGACGACGACCGCCAGCGCCAACGCCACCGCGACCGCGACGTCGACTTCGACGAAGAGGGTGCCGGGCGCCCGATCGTGTTTTGTCCGCCGCACCCGCGCCTCGGCGGCAACATGGACTCGCCGGTCTGCGCCGAGCTCATCTGGACCCTCGGCCACCTCAAGCACCCGAGCCTGCGCTTCAACTACGCCGGCGTCGGCGCTTCGCAGGGCACGGTGACGTTGCCGTCGCTGCCGCCACCGACGCCGTTGCCGCTGTCAGCGTTGCAGCCCCTCGTCGACGATGCCCGCGCCGCCATCGCCCACGTCAAAGCCACCCTCGGCGGCCCCGTCGTCGTCGTCGGCGTCAGCGTCGGCGCCCTCGTCGCCGCCCTCGTCGCCCACGACGACGACGTCAGCGAAGGCGTCTTCATCGCCCCGGTCACCAGCGTCGCCGCCTTCGACGTCGACGGCAAAAACGGCCGCGTCTACGTCGGCAGCGAAGACGGCTTCGTCGACAGAGACGCCCTCGGCGACAGCGCCGTCGTCGTGGCTGGCGCCAACCACACCTTTTCGCGCGGCCTGCCCGACCTCGCCCGGGCCGTGGCCGAGCAGCTCGGGCACCGCCGGGGCCGCTGAGTCAGTGTCAGAGCCGGGTCTGATGGCCTCGTTCGAGTGCTTTCGAGGAGATCTCTACAAGTGCTGGATTTTGGTCGAGATTTCGGATCGGATCTGGGGTCGGCGTGCACCAAAACAGGGGGTCGATCGGTGGATCCTGTAGAGAGCGATTTTTTTCAAAGCAGATTGAACGAACGCAGCGGGCAAGCGATGGCTGGCCCGTTCATTGGTTTCAGGAGCAAGTCATGGCGTCTGGCGTCAACAAGGTGATCATCGTCGGCAATCTCGGGCGCGACCCCGAGGTCCGCTACTCGCAGGCCGGCATGGCCATCTGCAACTTCAGCGTGGCGGTCACCGAGCGCGTGAAAGACGGCGACGCCTGGAAAGACGCGACCGAGTGGTTCCGCGTCGTCACCTTCGGCAAGACCGCTGAGAACGCCGGCCAGTACCTGCAGAAGGGCCGTCAGGTCTACGTCGAGGGACGCCTCCGCACCTCGAAGTACAAAGACAAAGAGGGCGTCGAGAAGACCTCGGTCGAGCTCATCGCCAACCAGCTGACCTTTCTCGGTCAGGGTGGCGGCGCCGGCGGCGCGCGTCCCGAAGGCGGCGGCGCTCCTCGTCCGCCCGCCGGCAACCGTCCCCCACAGGGCGGCGGTGGTGGTGGTGGTGGCGACGACGCCCCGCCCGCCAGCGATGGTTTCATTGACGACGATTTGCCGTTCTGAAGCCCAACCTACAATACAGCTTTGAAGGGGGTTCTATGGAACGCTCAGGTCGAGCTTCGCGCGCAGAGTTGCGCGGGCTTCGAAAAGACGCGTCGTTGCAGCAGCAGAAGCTCTGGTTCGAGCTGCGGCGCAAGGGCATGGACGGCTACAAGTTTCGCCGCGCGCACGAGCTGTGTGGCGTCGTCGTCGACTTCTACTGCAGCCAGCGCAACCTCGTGATCGAGGTCGACGCCGACGCCGACGCTGACGACTTCGCCAGAGACGCGATGCTGACGAAGAACGGCTTGTTGGTGCTGCGCTTCAGCGACGACGAGGTCGACGGCGACATTGAGAGTGTCTTGGCTGAGGTGCGCCGCGCGCTGATCGAACAGAAAGTGAAGTGGGCCGCCTAGCGTCGTATTTTCTTTATAAGCGAAACGCAGCGCCGACGCCGAAGTAGCCGCCGGTGAAGGGCAGCGCGAAGCCGCCTTCGACGACGACGAGGGCCCAGTCGGCGGGCTGCCAGGCGACCCCGATGGGGCACTCGATGAAGCCGCTGAAGGGCACGTCGGCCTCGACGAAGTTGCCGTCGGCGTCGGTGACGAAGCGAAAGCCGGCGCCGAGCTGTGGCTCGACGTAGACCCAGACGTTGGGCAGGGCTTTTTCTGCGACGGGCAAGCCGGCGATGCCGGAGATGAAGTACTCGGTGTGCCCGTCGGCTGACGTCGTCAGCTGCTGGTAGTCGATGAGTCCTTCGCCGGCCATCACGAGGTCTTCGGAGATGCGGTAGGTGCCGCGCACGCCGCCGGCGCCGCCGAATTGCACATCGCTGAGCACGCCTTTGATGCCTTTGTAGGGGAAGAGTTCGGTGAAGTGGCCGCGGGCCACCAGCGAGATGTCTTTGGCGACTTGTGCCTGGAGCCAGGCGGCGCTGCCGACGCCGGCGACGTCTTCGCCGACGACGCCGTGGACGCCGCC
>JANNAY010001325.1:0-3472 GCA_031384945.1 Deltaproteobacteria bacterium | reverse complement strand
AAGCCCTTGTCCAAGAAATCGCGGAAGGCGTAGGCTCGCCCTGAACACAACACACACCGCAAAGAAGGGAGGCGCTCACCAACATCAAGGCCCAGAAACAGAAAAACCGCCTGGCGAGGCGGAATTCCTGCGGACGGCTCTTCACCAATCCAGAACACAACAACCTTCCGCAAAGAAGGTGGCCTCAGTGTAGCCGTGTCCTCTCACCGAGGGCAACGGGATCGGTGTGCCGTTCGCGCGTGAGCGCGAGTGACGACGACATTTCAACAGCCAGCGTCGCAAGGCGACGCCCTCTCGGCGTTCCGGCGCACCTGCGTGCGCTGGCCCTCCCAGCGGCCCCAGAAGGGCCGCCAAGCCCAGGGGCACCGGCACGGCCGGGTTCAAGACGCGCAGCCCGATGGGCTCGTCGTCGAGGATGGCCTTCATGACGAAGATCTCGCTGGGTCCGTCGAAGGGGCGACGGCCGGCCAGCAGCCAATAGAGCAGGACGCCGACGGCGAAGACGTCGGTGCGGCCGTCGACGGGCTCTTCGCGGAGCTGCTCGGGGGCCATGAACGGGATCTTGCCCTTGAGCTCGCCGGCGGTGGTCAGGCCCTGCCAGCCCTCGCGCTTGGCGACGCCGAAGTCGAGGAGCTTGGTGACGCCCGACGTCGTCAAGAACACGTTGTCGGGGCTGATGTCGCGGTGGACCAGCGCCGCGCTCTTGCCGGTGGCGGGGTCCTTCATCTGGTGGGCGTGGTCGAGACCGTTGCAGAGGTCGGCGACGGTGCGGACGACCAGCTCCATCGGGATGGGGGTGGCGGCGCTCCAGTGGCGCCAGGCGAGATCGCGGAGGGTGAGCCCGTCGAGGTGCTCCATCGCGATGAAGTGCTCGCCGATGGCCTTGCCGTTGCGCGGCGGCTCGATGCCCAGCTCAAGAATCTGGACGATGTTCACGTGATCGAGGCTGGCGAGCAGCCGGGCCTCGTGCAGGAACATCTCGACGTGCTTCTTCGACGCCGCGTTCTGCAGCAGCGACGGCCGGATGCGTTTGACGACGACGGAGCGGGCGTGCGGGCCGGCGCCTTCGCCTTTGGCGAGGTAGACCTCGGCCATGCCGCCTTCGCCGATCATCTTCTCGAGGCGGTAGCGGCCCAATCGGAACGGCTGCCCCGATGCGCGGACGTCCGCGATGTCGCGGGCCACGACCTCGGTCTTCTCTTCGGGTTCGTCGTCCATCGTCACCGAGGGCAGCTTGGCCCGGCCGACCCGGCTCGTCGACCTCTCGGTCGCGCCGAATTGTGCCCTTCGCTGCTACTGACGGAGTCCCTTCCCCACGCGGCCGAGGCCCCCATGAAGCTCACCAACGTCTTCGCCAAGAGCGTCAACACCTGGGAGAAGTTCCAGCAGGCCGTCTCGACCTCTGGCCACAAGCTCACCCTTGACGAGGCCAAGCAGGCCGCCGGCCGCTTCTCCGTCCCCGTCGCCGACGTCTTGGCCTTCCGCGATGGCCTGCTGGGCAAGAGCAACGCCGCCACCGAGACGGCGGGGCAGAATTCGAAGGCGCTGCGCGACCAGGCCGGCACCCCCATCGGACAGGCCGCGGTCACCGGCCTCGGCGGCGCGATGCAGACCCGCATGGGCGCCGTCACTGTGAAGCCGCTGACGTCGGTGCCGACGTTCGTTGACACCCGCAGCGCCTACGTGATGCACGGCGTCCATGTGGGCAACGCCACGTCGTCGTCGGCGACGGCGATGCTGTTGGATGCGAAGAAGAACCAGATCCATGTGTCGATCCCCGTCCAAGGCGATCCGAACCGGCTGCCCACCATCGCGTTCGTCGACGCCGCCAACGTGAAGAGCGGGACAATTACCCAAGAAGAGATCGGCCCCAACCGCGCCGAGCTCGCCGCCAACCTCGTCGCCTTTCTCGACGTCGTCCTCGGCAACAGCGCGCCTGCCAACATGCACGGCAGCGGCGCCAACTACGGCTCCGCCGTCCTCGAGGACCTGCGCGCGCGCTGCGAAGAGATCATGTCGGACAACGGCGCGCCGACGCCGCAGCAAGAGGACAAGCTCTTCAACGACGCCACCGCCGCTTTCGACAAGGGCCAGTGGAACACCGGCGAGCAGATGCTCGGCGTGCTCTCGACCCGCTCCGCCGACCGCAATGTGCGGCTGGATGCCCGCTTCGTGCTCGCCGAGATGCACTTCCGCCGCGGCAACCACGACGACGCCCTCCACGAGGTCAAGGTCGCCCTCCCCGCGCTCGTCGGTGCTGGCCGCGTCTCCGGCCTCGAGATGGGCGCGAAGATCCACAACGCCAAGCGCGACTTCCAGACCGGCGCCGACTGGGCCCAGCGCGCCGTCGACGAAGGCACCGCCCTGCAAAAGGCCGGGCAAAACCTCTCGCTCTCCGGCGTCCACTTCACCCTCGGCGTGGCCCAGAAGAACCTCGGCAAGATCGACGAGGCCGTCGCCAGCATGGAGGCCGCCCTCGCCGCCCGCCCCGGCGCCACGTACATCCACCTCGCGCTCGCCGGCTACCTCGGCATCGCCGGCGACAAGCCCAGGGCCAACGCGATGTTCGCCTCCATCCCGGTGCCGCCCAAGCACGAGATGACGTTCCTCGATTACAACAGCAACGCGACCTGGTTCCACGCCGTCAACAAGGACAAAGCCAAGGTCCTCGAGTTCGCCGAAAAGGCCCTCGAAGCCGCCGAGGGCTTCAACTTCCCGGGCACCGTCAACTACTTCAAGACCGAGACCGACCTCGACTGGCTGCGCGGTGACGCCGACTTCCAGAAGCTCATGGCGAGGTTCCAGGGCGCGTCGTCGACTTAGCCTGCGTCTCCTTCGCCGGGTCGATGCCGCCCGCCGCCCCCGCTGCGCGGGGGAAGAGTCTCTCCGCGTTTTGCTGGCTCCCTTGTGCGCTGTCATCAACGAGTCGCTTGGGTGGCTGCTTTGTCAGTGCACCGAGCGGCCTCCACGACCGCGAAGGCCACGTCGACGGGCTTCGGTGAGACGCAGCCCCTCGCCGACAACAAGACGAAAGACGGCAAGTCGCAGAACCGTCGCGTCGAGCTGCGCATCGTCGAGTAGCGCGCCAACAGCAAACAGGCGGAGCAGGCTCACAACCCAGGTTGTGAGCCTGCTCGTTTTTTGTCTCTCGAAAACGCCGTGACGGCTTCCACATGCGCCGTAACGATTAAATCGAACGATTGAAAGATTCCCTCTTTTCAGGCGAGCAGGTGCGCCGTAGCTGTCGGACAGCGGTCGTGGTGCGCCGCGCTTGGGGTGCTGTGTGGTGTTGCTGCGTGTTGTGCCCGTCGCGGTCGTGCTGTCGTTGGCCGCGCTGTCGTCGTCGTGTGGCGTGCTCTTCGGCGCGTGCCCGCCTGGCAGCCTCGAGTCGGTCGACGGCCGTTGCTTCGTGCCGGCCGACAGCGGGCCCGAGCGCCCGCGCAGAGACGACGACGACGACGGCGACGCCGCA
>JANNAY010001300.1:0-3047 GCA_031384945.1 Deltaproteobacteria bacterium | reverse complement strand
CTCGCCGACGCCAGCCTCGACCTGCGCAAGAAGCCCGCGCCTTGATCATGAGTGAAGCACGCGTCGACCCGACGCCACGGGCGCGCATCACGCGCGATGGCTACGTCGAGCTTGTGCGCACCCTCTGCGCTCTGCACGTCGACAAAGCGACGAACACCACGCGTCATGCGGCGCTGGTCGACGAATTGCGCCAGCAGTTTCCGGTGATGCTCTTGCGCGACCTCAAGGGTCACAACGGCTTCAACTTCGTGCACATCAACCGCAGCTGCGTGGCAGGCCGCTGGTTTCACGACGACGTCGCTGTCTCGGTCAACAGCTCCTGCGTCTGCCGCGAGATGAGCTCAGACCCCGACGACAACGAGATGCAGCAGCACCAGTCGAAGCTCGAGCACCTGTCGATGCGCTTTCTCTCGTGCTTTCCGTCGTCGTTGATGAGCGACCTGTTCGGCGCCGCCGAAGCCGTGCGCGTCTACAACGAAGACCCCCGTCGCTGCGCCGTCGCGCCGTTCGTCGACGACGAGTGAGTGTTCACCTGCGCATTGACGACGACGTCGTCGGCGACAAAGGCGAGCATCAGGGCAGCCTGCCGCGCAAGACCCCGACGTGCAGCGCCGAGCGGTGCGCCGCGTCATGAAACACCGTGTGGGTGGCGACGACGAAGTCTTTGTCAGCGGCGTCGGCGATGTTCTCAACCCACGACTGCGGGTTTCGGTCGATGAGAGGAAACCAGCTCGACTGCACCTGCACCATGATTCGATGCCCAGTGCGGAAGGTATGAAGAACGTCGGGCAGGGTGACCTTCACGAGGGTCGGTGTGTTGGATTCAAAGCGTTCAGGCTTTGAAAGACTGTTGCGAAAACGACCGCGCATCACCTCACCCCGCACGAGCTGCTGGTAGCCGCCGGCGCGCACAGCCTTCGGATTGGGCGTCGGGTCGAGGGTGTCTTCGGGCCAGACGTCGATGACCTTGACGACGACATCGGCGTCGGCAGCGGTGGTGCTGATCCAGACGTCGGCGACGATGGGGCCGGCGACGGTGACGTCTTCGGCGAGGACGGCGCTGTCGTAGACGACGACGTCAGGACGCCTTGAGGCGAAGCGCTGGTCGGCGGTCATGTAGTCATGGTCGAGCTCTTCGGCAGGCACGCCCACCGTGGGCACCGGCCGCCGCGGGTCAGAGACGAACGCGTCTTTGCCCCCACGCGCAGGTGCGGCTGCGCCGAGGGTGCCGTCGCCGAAGAAGAGGTCGCCCTTGCCGCTGGTGGGCGGCCACTGCAAGAAGCTGGACCATTGGTTGGTGCCGGTCTCGAACATCCAAGCTTCGGGTGTGTTGGGCTTGCCGTCGCCTTTCAAGTGGCTCTCAAAGAAGTTAAACTCGATGCCTTCACGGTATGCTGAAGAGGTCTTTTGCCCGAACTTGACGTCGCCGAGCACGTCGCCGTCGCTGCGGGCCCAGCCGCCGTGAAACCACGGTCCCATCACCAGCGAGACGCGGCCGCGCGGGCTCTGCTTGTTCATCGCCTCGTAGGTGTGCAGCGCGCCCCACAGGTCTTCGGCGTCGTACCAGCCGCCGACGACGAGCACGGCGGGGGCGATGTCTTTGTAGGCAGGGCGCGGATCGCGCGCTTGCCACCAGGCGTCTTTGTTGGGGTGGGCCATCAGGTCTTTCCAAAACGCGATGTCGCCCTTGAGGTACTGATTCTCGGCGTTTTTCAGCGGACCCATGCGCAAGTAGAAGTCGTAGGCGTCGGCGCGGTCGAACTCGAAATCCCACGCCATCTTCTTCACCGGCACCGGCCGCGGCTTGCCGAAGTTGGCATAGAAGCCAAAGGCGTCGGCGAGGCACAAGGCGCCATTGTGATGAAAGTCGTCGCCGTCAAACCAGTCGGTGACCGGCGCCTGCGGGCTCACGGCGACGAGGGCAGGGTGGGCGTCGACGGCGGCCTGGGCGGCGTAGAAGCCGGGGTACGAGATGCCCCACATGCCGACCTTGCCGTTGTTGTTGGGTACGTTCCGAATCAGCCAGTCAATCGTATCGTAAGCATCGGTGCTTTCGTCGATGGCCCGCTGGTCGCCGCGCTTCTTCGCGGCGGTGTCGGCGCGGGGACGCACGTCGACGAAGGTGCCCTCGCTCATCATTCGTCCGCGCACGTCTTGGTGTACGAAAATATAGCCCTGTTGGACGAGGTTGAAGGACGGTGCGAAGCGGCGCAGCGCCCGCGCGTTGTCGGCGGGCGGCAGGTTGTCGATGCCGTAGGGGCCGACGCCGTAGGGCGTTCTCGTCATCAAGAGCGGCCAGCGGCGCTCTTTGTCTTTCGGCACCCAGACGTGGGTGTAGAGCTTGACCCCGTCGCGCATGGGGATCCGGTGTTCGTATTTGGTGTAGTGTGAAGCGAGGGCCTTCACCACTGCTTCATCGTTATCGAGCGCCGTTGCGACCAAAGGCACGGCCGACGCAGGTGCAGCAGCCGACAACGACAACGACAACGTCAACGCGAGAACGAGCAGCACAGGGCCTCCGCACACGGGTCGCGAAGGTTGCGCTGATCAGAGGCCGAAGGTCGACCCGAGCTGGTCACCGCCGGTCGAGGCGAAGAGGTCTTCTGCGCTGAAGTCGACGCCGAGGGCGGCCTGCGTGGTGCACGCGCCAGCGGCCAGGTTGACGGTGAACACCAACACGGCGGCGACGCCGAACTCGGTGGTGAGCGCGCTCGGCAAGCCCACCGCGATCTGTTGGGCCGCCGTCACCTCGGGGTGCGGACCGAGGGCCCGCAGCCCCGTCGTCGCGCGCGCATGCGCGCGGTTGCCGAAGACGCAGGGAAACGCGACCTGGGGCGGGTTGGCGGCGAGCACCCGCGACGACGGCGCGATGTAGAGGCCGCCGATGCAATCGCCGGTGTACGCGCGCGGCGAGAACGTGTCGCAGACCGCGTCGTCGGTGCCGTTGCCGCTGTCGTCGAGGGGGGCGCCGACGCCGATGTCGAATTTACCGTCGGCGTCGACGTCGACGAGGGGCATGAGCGTGAGTCCAAAGCGGGCGGCGTCGG
>JANNAY010001276.1:0-2340 GCA_031384945.1 Deltaproteobacteria bacterium | reverse complement strand
CGTTGGCCCCAACGGCCGGTTCGCCGGGGGCGGGTTCGTCACGATGATCGCTGGGACCGGGTCGGAGTCGTTGGGCTCTTCGATCTCGACGCCGTTGACGTCAGCGACGAAGGCGACGTTGTCGAAGATGAGGTCGCGGTTGCCGCGGTTGAAGACCTTGACCTCGCAGACCGCGCCGCCGCCGTCTTCGGAGTTGGCGACGCTGCCGAAGTCGACCTGCAACGGATCGGTGCCGCCGCAGGACGCGTCGGGGACGATCTCGATATCGGGAACGCCGTTGTCGACGCCCGTCAACGTCATCGGGATGCGGATCTCACCGAAGTCGTCGTTGAGCTCTTTCTCGACGTTGTTGGCGTCGCTGAGGATCACCAGGTCGCGCGAGATGGCGCTCTCGAACTGCGGGCGGATGCGCACGCCGACCTCGACGGTCAGACCGGGGCCGATCGACTCGGGCGGCGTGCTGAGAAACTCGAATTCGCCATCGCCAGCGGTCTCGTCGAAATGGATGCCGGCGAGCTTGTTGCCCTCGGCGTCTTCGGTCTCGATGAACTTGAGCTCAAGGCCCGACGGGTTCGTGATGTGAAACTTCTTGTCGGTTGCCACCGTGATGTCGACGGTGCCGAAGGCCAGCTCGCAGTCTTGTGTCGGCTCTTTTGCTGGCTTGGTGCAGACGTCGGCAGTGATGCGAGGGGCAACGCCGTTCAAGACGGGATCGCACTCACAGCCCACCACGGGGATCAGCATCGCGGCCGCCCACATACCCACGCGCAGCTTCTGATTCATCGTCGTCATTCCGACCTCGCAGAAAATCACGGAGACGTGGACCGTTTGCCACAGAGCACGGGCCTCAACAACGCTTCGGGGCGCGCTTTTTTGGCAGTTGACGACTGACGAATGTCCGACGCCGGGTCCAACTGGCGGCAGGTGGCGCCAGTCGGGGCACAGCACCGTTGATCTCGACGTCGGGGGGACGGGTGGTAGTGTCGCGCACCCTTCAGTCGGACCGCGCACAGCGCGGCGCCGGCGACGGGCCTGTGAAGACAGCGGTTCGGCGGAGGATCTGTGGTGACCCGAGCGGTGGCGATCATCGAGCCCGACACGAACGTGGCGAGCGTGGTCGAGCAGGCCTTCCACAACATGGGCTTCGAGGCCCACGTTCTCGCCGACGGTGACGTCGTCGAATTCGTCCGGCAACGATCGCCATCAGTGATCTTGTTGAACGTCGAGCTGCCGCGCGGGTCGGGGTACTCGTTCTGCAACCGGCTGAAGAAGCAGCAAGACCTGAAGCGCATCCCGATTATTTTGACGTCGGCACAAGAGACGCCTGAGGCGTTCGCGCAGCACGCGAAGACACCGACGCCGGCCGATGCGTACATGCACAAGCCCTTCTCGATGGACCAGCTGCTCGACGCCGTCGGCAAGCTGCTGCCCGACGCGTTTCCCAATGGCGCGCCGCTGGCTGCGCAGATCGCGCCGAAGCCGATCCTCAAGCCCGAAGAGTCGACGCCGGGCGACGACATGCCCGCCCCGGCGCCGGCCGCTGAGCGCCCCGCTGGTGCGCCGCCGGCGCGCAACCGTGGACGAAACGAGTCTCGCGGTGCCGCCAACGGCCCGACCTTCGACGAGCTGCTGACACAAGGCCGCAGCGACGAGCCGATCAACGCCCCGACGGCAGCGGCCGGCCCCGAGGCCAAGCTCGGCTTCTTGCGCGAGTCGCTGCGTCGTCGTGAGCAAGACATCGCCAAGGCCCGTGAGTTGTGGTCGCAGCGCGACCGCGAGATGGGTCAGCTCGCCGAGATGCTCGACCTGCGCGAGCGCGAGCTAGAGCGGGCCCGCAAGGCGCGCGAAGACCTGCTGGCCCAGCTGACCGCCGCCGAAGATCGCATCGGCGCTCTGCGCCTCGACGTCGAATTGGGCACCGAGCGCGGTGAGCGCCTCGAGCGCGAAAAGAAAGCGCTCGCCGAAGAGCTCGAGAACGCCGCCAACGACGCCGACCGCGAGATCCAGACGCTGACGTCGAAGATCGTGGCGCTCGAAGACGCGCTGAAGAGCGAGCAAAACGGACGCGCCGAAGAGAACGATCGCAGCGCCACCGAGATCCGCGACCTCGTCAACGATCTCGAGACCGCGCGCTCTGACTTCGCGAAGAAAGACGCGAACGCGAAAGAGAACGCGGCCCAGCTGAACCGCGCCATCGCCGATCATCAGGCGCGCATCGCTGAGCTCGACGTCCAGCTCGAGAACACCAAGGGCAAGCTGGTCGACGCGACCAAAGATGGCGAAGCGCTGCGGCGCGAGCTGTCGATGCTCAAAGAGAAGAAGAGCACCGACGACGCCGCC
>JANNAY010001237.1:0-7214 GCA_031384945.1 Deltaproteobacteria bacterium | reverse complement strand
CGCCAGGCGCCCGGCTTGTCGGGCAACAGCCCCGCGCGAAACGTGCCGTCGGCACCGGTCTCGCCGTCGACGGTGCGCGTGGTGCCACCACCCGTCTCGAGGGGAGAGAGCGTGAGGCGCAGCTTGTCGCCGCCCTCGGGCTGGTAGTTGGCGTTGAAGGTGCGGACGATGGCCTGCACCTCGCTGCCGGGCTCGACGCCGCGTCCTCTCATGTCGCCGTGGGCCTCGAGCGAGAGCTTCACGTGCGAGAGCTCGGGGTCTCTGATGAGCCATCGCAGCGTGTTGGCGATCAGCTTGCGGTGGGCGTCGCCCGTCGACGCCGTGGCCCCGCCGTTGCCGACGTGGGGCAAGGCCCAGTGCCAGAGCGAGTCGGTGGTGATGGCGACGCTGCGGCCCTTCTCGACGTCTTTGACGGCGATGACGGGCTGCGGCGTGCCGTCGTCGGCGTTCTGAAACGGGTGCGTCAACAAGGCGACGGCGCCGTCGGCGAGGCCGGCGCTGAGGTTGAGGCCTTCGAGGGGCGGCAGCGCGCCGAGCTGGCCCGTCGACGACAGCGACGACGACAGATCGGTGATCGGGTGGCTCTTGCCGGCGTCGCTGACCACGGGGGTGAAGTCTTCGACGTCGACGTTGCCGTGTCCTTCGCGCAGGCGCACGGGCAAGACGTCAGCGAGCTCGGTGCCTTGGTAGTCGCCCTCAGAGAAAGTGAGGTCGCCGCCGATCATCAAGAAGCCGCCGCCGTCTTTGACGTATTGGGCGACATTCTTGAGATAAATGCCCATCTGGTAGGGGCGGTAATTAAAGTCTTGAAAGATGACGACGTCGAAGGTGTGCAGCTGCTCGGTGAACAGCTCTTTCGTCGGAAACGGGATGAGCGACAGCTCGTTGTTGGCTGCGCCCGAGATGTCAGTCGTCGATCTCAAGATAAAGAAAGAGATCAGATCGACCGAGGGATTTTCTTTCAACAGGCGGCGCACGAAGCGCTCGTCCCACGACGGACGGCCGGCCACCTGCAACACGCGAATGCGATCGCGGATGAGCTTCACCGTGAAGTCGAGTCGAGTGTTCTCGACGATGGCCTCGCCCTCGAGCACCGGCGCTTGCACCGTGTAGAGGCGTTTGCCCGCTCGCTGCGGCGTGATCTCGAGCTTCGCTCTGACGTCTTCGCCGTCGCCGGCGAGGGTGACATCGACGCGGGCGACGACGACGCCGTCTTCGCTGAGGGTCAGCGGCACCACCTGCCCCACGTAGCCGCGCTGGCGCAGCACGACTTCGATCTTCAGCGGGTTGCGCACGAAGGCGAATTCGTCGGCGATGACGTGGTCGACGACGACGTCTTTGAAGCCGGTGTCGGCGCCGACGACAACGGTGTGCAGCGGCGCCGCTGCCGGCTGCGTCGCGCTCGTGCCGAGGCGGGCGAGGCGTTCGCGGGTGTCGACGTCGAGGGCGGCGCCGAGTCCTTCGGTGTCGGCGCCGTCGCTGATGACAACGACGCCGCCGAGGGGGGCGCTGACGGGCCCGCTGCCGACAGAGCCGCCCACGTCGTCGGCGACGGCGTCGAGCACGGCTTTGAGGCGCGTCTGTTTGCCTGTGGGCGCCTGCGCGCCGAGGTCGGCGACGTTGGCGGCGCGGGCGTCGCCGTCGAAGACCCTGACGTCGGCGACGAAGCCGCGGGCGACGACGTCGTCGACGACGGCTTTGGCGGCGGCTGCCGCCTGCTTCGCCCGCTGTTGGTCGCCTTCACCGACGCCCATCGAGGCGCTGACGTCGACGGCGACGACGACGCGGTCGGGCTCTTTTGACGTCGCCAGCAGCCGGCGTCCTGGCTCGAGCAGCACGACGAAGACGGCGACGCAGAGCAGCAGGCGCAGCGTGAAGAGTCCGGCGCGCAGCCGAAGCGGCGCCCCCCGCGTCGACGTCGTCGACAGCGCCAGCGCGCCCAACAGCAGCGCGCCCGCCGCAGCCATAGCCCACGCCGGCAGCGTCGTCAGCGACGTGAGGTCTTGGTCGTTCCAAACAGGAGTGGCGGCGGGGTCCATCGACGAGGTCAAATCCTTTCACACGGACCGCGGCAGCATCGCCACCTCGTGAGATTGCCGCAAGGCCGGCGTGGGCCGACCCGTCGTAAGCTCGGGCATGCAGCTGAATTGCCCTTCGTGCGCCGCCGCCATCCTCGCCGACGACATGGACCTGCCTTCGGCCACCGCCAAGTGCCGCTCGTGTCAGTCGCTCTTCTCGTTTCGCGAGCAGATGCCGTCGCCGCCGGCTGCGTTGGCGCGCGAGCAGGTGGGGCTGCCCGAGCGCTTCTCCGTCGACAGCGCCGGCGGGGGGCTGCACATCGCGTTCTCGAAAGACCGCGGCAGCTCATCCTTCATGATCGTGTTCTTGGTCTTCTGGTTCGGCTTCTTGATCATGTGGAATGTCATCACGATCTCATTGGGCATCTATTTTATGAGCGCGTTCTCCCTCATCCATGTGTTTGCTGGCCTGTTCTTCGCTCACCGCACGGCCGCGACGATCTTCAACACCACCGACCTGCGCGTCGATCGCACCCGGCTGTCGGTGAAGAGCGGACCGGTGCCGGTCGGCGGCGCGCTTGAGCTGCCTTCGTCGTCGGTCGATCAGCTGTTCTGCACGCGCAAAGAGCACAGCAACAAGGGCCGACGGTGGAACACGTACAACGTCGTGGCCAAGACCCGCGATGGTCGCGAGCAGACCGTGCTGGCTGGGTTAGAGACCGATCGACAAGCGCTCTTCATCGAGCAGCAGATCGAGAAGTACCTCGGCATTCAAGACAAGGCGATGCCGGGCGAGCTGGCGAAATAGCTATTTCTTGAAGTTGCGCAGCGCGAGCACGCCGCGCAGTCCGGCCTTTTCGCTCTTGGCCGGGTCGACGCCGCCGGCGAAGCCCGACGCCGCTGTCTTCAACGGGTCGCTCTGCAGCTGCTGGGCGACGGCGCCAGCGACGTCGCCCAGAGGCTTGCCGCGCAGGGCTTCGAGGGTGCGGGCGAAGCCGTCGCCGAGCTTCTTGCTCCACACTTCGGCGGTGAGGCCGAGGGCGGTGGCGAGGTCTTTTTGGTCTTCGAGCCACTGCGCGGCGCGCTTGCCCTGCTCTTGCGAGAGCTCCATCCCCAAGAAGGGCACGGGCTTCTCGTCTTTGTCGCCCGACGGCTGCGCCGGCAAATCGAGCGCGATCAAGAGCTGCTCGGCGGTGATCTCGGCGATCTCATCGACGAGCGCGGGCACGAGCAACGGATCGAGCGTGAGGCGCCCGTCGCGCAGCGCTTTGACGCTGGCCTCGCCGCGCGCCTTTGCCCAGGCTTTGACGACGACGATGACGGCAGCGGCGACGTTGGGTTTCTTCATCGGGCTCCCAGAAAAAAGCCGCGCCCTCGAGCACGGCTTTCTTCGTCGCTGTCTCGATCAATGGGTCGAGTGCGCTCAGCCGTTGTAGCGGTTGTTGACGGCGCTATCGCGCGCAGCGGCGAGCTCGGCCTTGGTCGACTGACCGGGCGCGGTGATGAGGTACGGGATCAACGCCGCGCCGCCGGTGAGCACGGTCGCGCCGAGACCGACGAGAAACTTCTTGGTGAAGCTGTCGTCGGCGGCGATGAAGAATTTCTTGGCAGCGACGCCGGCGAGGCCGACGAAGCCGGACGCGGCGCCGATGACTCCGCCAACGATGTCGCGAATGGGGCTGAACTTCATGGGATCCCTCTGGAGCTGGTTGCCGGTTTCTAGCGGTCGCGCGCCGGGTTTGGCGGGGATCTATCCCACCCAAAAAAACCCTGCGAAATTCAGGTGTTGTAGAGGGCGCGCGTGACGGTGAAGTCAACGGGCTCGAAGGGCTGCACCGCGTCGCGGCGCATCGGGTGCCCGACCCAGCCGTCGGGCAGCATGATGCGCGTGAGGGCGGGGTGTCCTTCAAAGACGACGCCGTAGAGGTCGTAGGCCTCGCGCTCGTAGTTGTGGGCGCCTTCGAACAACGACGTCACCGAGGGGATTTTCTCAGCCGTGTACGCCTTGATGCGGGCGTGCTTCTTTTCGCGCATCGAGTAGCAAAGCAGCTGCACTTCAAAGCGGTCGGCGCGGCCGCTCTCGACGAGGTCGACGACAAACAGGTCAATGAAGCGGATGAAGCCTTGCCCCTGCAGCGCTTTGGCGGCGACGGCGAAGCTGTCTTTGCCGACGACGACGGTGGCGATGCCGTCTTTTTCGGCGCGCATCACGGCCCCGGCCACCCCGAGATGGTCGGCCAACGTCGGCGGCGGCGGCTCGACGGCCGCCGCGACAACGGGTGCTGCGACGGCGGGTGCCGCGACGGCAGCAGGTGCAGGTGCAGGTGCAGGTGCAGCGGGCGGCTTCGGCGCGTCGGTCATGCCGCTTTGCTAGCAGGAGCCCGAAAAAACGAAAGCGCCGTCGAGGTCGTCGACGGCGCCTGCGTGTTCTTCGCCGGTGCCAGCTCAGCCTTTGGCGGCTTTGATCGCGGCCGTGAGCTCAGGCGCAGCCTTGAACAAGTCGGCGACGAGGCCGTAGTCGGCGACCTGAAAGATCGGGGCTTCGGGCTCTTTGTTGATGGCCACGATGCACTTCGAACCCTTCATGCCGGCGACGTGCTGGATGGCGCCGCTGATGCCGACGGCGATGTACAGCTCGGGGGCGACGACCTTGCCGGTCTGTCCGACCTGCCAATCGTTGGGCACCCAGCCGGCGTCGCAGACGGCGCGCGAGGCGCCGATGGCCGCGCCGAGGGCGTCGGCGAGGGGCTCGATGATGGTCTTGAAGCCTTCGGGGCCCTTCAAGCCGCGGCCGCCGGAAACAACGACGCGGGCGTCGCTGAGGGCGGGGCGGTCAGAGACGACGGCGTCGAACTTCACGTACGTCATCTTCGAGGCGCCGCCGTCGACAGCGACGTTGGCGGTTTCGCCAGCGCCGCCCGCCGCCGGAGGGGTGAACTCGGTCGGACGCACGGTGACGACCTTGATGGCCGTCGTGATCTGCACGTGGCCCGTGATGTTGCCGGCCCACATCGGGCGCTTGAACGTGTCGGCGCTGACGACGGCGCTGATGTCAGACGCCATGCCGGCGTCGAGACGGGCGGCGACGCGCGGCAACGTGTCTTTGCCGAAGCCGGTGGCGGCGGCCCAGACGTGGCTGGCGCCGACGCTCTTGGCGACGTCAGCGATGATCTTGCCGTACGACTGCGCGAGGCGTTCGCCGCCGTCGCCAACATGAACCTTCTTGGCGAAGCTGGTGACGTCTTTGGCGGCGTCAGCGGCGCCCTTGCCGAGGACGAGGGCGTGGATGTCACCGCCGACTTTTTGAGCGGCAGCGAAGGCGGCGAGTGAGGCTTTGACGAGCTTGCCGTCGGTGTGCTCGACGACGACGAGGTGGGTGGTCATGGCTGTGTCCTGTAAATCGAAGGAAGAGAGTGAAGAGTCAGGATGGAGTGAGGCTCAGAGAGCCTTGGCCTCGGTCTTGAGCTTCTCGACGAGCTCGGCGACATCCTTGACCTTTTGACCGGCCTTTTTGGCGGCGGGTTCTTCGTATCCGATGACCTTGACTTTCGGAGCCGTGTCGACGCCGAGCGACGCGAGCTCGATCTCTTCAAGGGGCTTCTTCTTGGCCTTCATGATGCCGGGCAGCGACGCGTAGCGCGGCTCGTTCAAGCGCAGGTCGGTGCTGATGACCGCGGGCAGCGTGGTCGAGATGGTCTCGAGGCCGCCGTCGGCTTCGCGGATGACCGTGGCGCTGCGGCCGTCGAGGGTGATGGTGTTGGCGAAGGTCGCCTGACCCCACTCGAGCAGCTCGGCGAGGATCTGCGCCGCCTGGTTGCTGTCGTCGTCGATGGCCTGCTTGCCCATGAGCACGACGTCAGGCTTCTCTTTGTCGACGATCTTCTGCAGCACCTTGGCGATGGCGAAAGAGTCGAGGGTGGCGTCGGTCTTGACGAGGATGCCGCGGTCGGCGCCCATCGCGAGGGCCGAGCGGATCTGCGCGGTGGCGTCGCCGCTGCCGATGCTGACGACGACGACCTCGCCCTGGTGCTTCTCTTTCTGGCGCAGCGCCTCTTCGACGCCGATCTCGTCGAAGGGGTTCATGATCATGTTGACGCCGTCGGTGACGATGCCGCTCTTGTCAGCCTTGAGCTTGATCTTGGCCTCGTAGTCGGTCACGCGCTTCACGGTCACCAGGAACTTCATCGGCTTCTCCTGCGGTTCGTCGTCGTCGACGGGGCGTTTGCGGGCCAGATTGACAAAAATGTCAACCAACGGGTCTGCGGGCGGCTTAGCCGCTCTGCGTCAGCGGTGCAAACCATTCGCACCGCGGCGTGTCCTGCTGCGGCGATCGTGCACGTCGATCTGTCGTCGTCGGCTTTCAGGCGCGCTCATTTCGCGGGCGCTACAGTTGCACTCAAGGCCGGCACCGGATGCGCGACTACAGGAGAGACGGAACCCAAGACGAAGGAAACGGTCAGATGCTCGTCGCCAACATGCGTGAGTACTTCCGCGAAACCCTGCAGCGCTCGCTGCAGGAATCGAAGACGCCCCTCAGCGAGACCGCTCAGGTGTACGTCGTCAACCTTCTCACCGAGTTCGCCCGCAGCGACACCGCGTTTGCAGGCACCGATCGCGGTGAGGGTCCTGTGTTCGTCGAGCTGCTCGCTCGGGCGCAAGAGAGCGAGCCGCACGAGGCGCTGCGCATCTACAAGCACATGGGTGACAGCTCGCTCTACCTCTCTGGGTTCTTCTCAGAGTCTGTCGAAGGCAAGGGCGTCGGCGTCGACTACTACGTGTCGATGGGCGGCACCGCCTACGACGCGGTGTCGCGCATGATGCGGCCGACCGCGGCGACGTCGTCGGCCTTGTTCGCCGAGCTCGCCGATCGCTTTCCTTCTCTCGTTGAGCTGCTGACGGCGATGTCGTTGCACGGCGAGAAGTCGCGCAAGCTCGACGACGCTGATGTGTTGGTCCTCGTCGATCGCTACCGGCGCACCGGGTCGAAAGAGGTGCTCGCGGCGTTGAAGGCGCAGGGCGTGGTGTTGCGGCCGGGTGTCGACAGCGACGACGACGTCGTCCACTGACCGATCTCGGCGGCCGAGATGTCGTCGCTGCGCGATCGGTTCCACGGGCCTCATGGGCTCAGGATTGGTCACATCTCGCGCTTCTCGACGACAAACAGAAGGCGATCGAGCTGCGAGCATCGTCGCTCCC